>NZ_JBFBDO010000075.1:0-42164 GCF_040683335.1 Kitasatospora sp. NPDC093806 | reverse complement strand
GTCAGCCGACGGCGGGCGACCGGCGGCTGACGACCGGCGGCTGACAACCGGCGGCCGTCCGTCAGCGGTGCTGGAAGGAGGCGGGGCGCTTCTCGGCGAAGGCGGCCATGCCCTCCTTCTGGTCGGCGGTGGCGAAGGCGGCGTGGAAGAGGCGGCGCTCGAAGCGGACGCCCTCGGCGAGGGTGGTCTCGAAGGCGCGGTTGACGGACTCCTTCATCATGATCGCCGCCGGCGCGGACATCTCGGCGACCTTCTCCGCGGTGGCCAGCGCCTCGTCGAGCAGCTGGTCGGCCGGGACGATCCGGGACACCAGGCCGGCCCGCTCCGCCTCCTCGGCGCCCATCATCCGGCCGGTCAGGCACAGCTCCATCGCCTTCGCCTTGCCGACCGCCCGGGTGAGCCGCTGCGAGCCGCCGATGCCGGGGATGACACCGAGCTTGATCTCCGGCTGGCCGAACTTCGCGGTGTCCGCCGCGAGCAGGATGTCGCAGAGCATGGCCAGCTCGCAGCCGCCGCCCAGCGCGAAGCCGGCCACCGCCGCGACGACCGGCTTGCGCAGCTCGCCGAGCCGGTCCCACGGGCCCAGCCAGTCGTCCAGGTAGACGTCCGGGAACCGGTTGCCCTGCATCTCCTTGATGTCCGCGCCCGCCGCGAAGGCCTTCTCCGAGCCGGTGATCACCAGACAGCCGATCTCCGGGTCCCGGTCGAACGCGGTCGCCGCGGCCACCACCTCGTTCATCAGCTGGGTGTTGAGCGCGTTGAGCGCCTTCGGCCGGTTGAGCGTGATCAGCCCGACCCGGCCCTTGCGCTCCACCAGGATCGTCTCGTAGGTCTCGGTCATCGCCGTTGACTCCCATTCCGCTGCTCGGCGCCGCCCGGGGCGCGCCTTGGACCACCCAACGATCTCCGAACCGCCCCGCCTCGCGCCAGTCTCGATCCGCGAGACGGTCGTCACGGCCGCCCGGGGGCCCCGGTCTCAGCCCAGGCCCAGCTCATCGCCCTCGCGCGGGGCGAGGAAGCGCGCCACCTCGGCCTCCCCGACGGCCGCGAGCGAGGCCGGGGACCACCGCGGGTTCCGGTCCTTGTCGACGACCTGGGCGCGGATCCCCTCGACCAGGTCGTGGCCGTCCAGCGCCGCGCAGGAGATCCGGTACTCCTGGTTCAGCACCGCCTCCAGCGACGGCAGCACGCGGGCCCGCCGCAGCGCGGTGAGCGTGACCTTGACGGCGGTCGGCGAGTTGCCGAGCACCAGCTCGGCCGCCTCCTTCGCCTCCGGCGCACCGTGCGCGAGCAGCCGCCCGACGATCTCCTCGACCGTGCCGGCGGCGTAGCAGGCGTCGATCCACTCCCGCTGCCCGGCGAGGGCGGCGGGCGGCGCCGGTTCGGCGTGCGCGGCCACCAGCGCCGCGAAGTCACCGGTGGCAGAGGCGAGTTCGGCGAGCAGGGCGGGCACCTTCGCCGACGGCACGAAGTGGTCGGCGAATCCGCACAGCAGCGCGTCACCCGGCCCCATCGAGCCCGAGGTCAGCCCCAGGTGGGTGCCCAACTCGCCCGGGGCACGGGCGAGCAGCCGGCTGCCGCCGACGTCCGGCACCAGGCCGATCCGGGTCTCCGGCATCGCCACCACCGAGCGCTCGGTGACGATCCGCACCGCCCCGTGGGCGGAGAGCCCGACCCCGCCGCCCATCGTGATCCCGTCCATCACCGCGATGTACGGCTTCGGGTAACGGGCGATCAGCGCGTTCAGCCGGTACTCGTCGCGGAAGAAGGCGCGCGTCCCGGCCCCGCCGGCCTTGGCGTCGTCGTGCATCGCCCGGATGTCGGCCCCTGCGCACAGCCCGCGCTCGCCGGCGCCGGTGAGCACCACGGCCCGCACCGCGTCGTCCCCGGCCCACCCGTCCAGCGCCGCCCGGACGGCCGTGATCATGCCGTGGGTCAGCGAGTTGAGCGCCCGCGGCCGGTCGAGCACGATCCGCCCCACCCCGCCGTCCCGGTAGACCTGCACCTCGTCACCCATCGGGCCCGCTCCCGTCCGTCGTCGGTCCTGCGCTGGTCGGCGGCGATCCCGCCGAAGATCCGTGCCGCCGCCACCGTACCTTCGCACCCGGCGCGTCCGGTACCGCGAGCCGGAAAGCCCGGGGGAGGGAGCACAGCGGGCCGGACAGTACGGAGGGCGGCGCCCGGGGGTCCGGGGCCGCCCTCCGTCCGGCGGTGCTGCGGTCGGTGGTGCTGTGGTCGGCGGTGCTGCGGTGGTTGGGGAGGGGCGCGTCAGGGGGCGACGCGGCCGGTGACCTCGCCGAGGCCGACGACCGTGCCGTCCGGGCCGGGGGCGGTCGCGGTGATGGTCACCTCGTCGCCGTCCTCCAGATAGCTGCGGGTCGAGCCGTCCGGGAGCTTGAGCGGCTCCTCGCCGTTCCAGGTCAGCTCGATCAGCGCGCCCCGGGTGTCCCGCTCCGGGCCGCTGATCGTGCCGGAGGCGAACAGGTCGCCGGTGCGCAGCGAGGCGCCGTTGACCGTCATGTGGGCGAGCTGCTGCGCGGCCGTCCAGTACATCGAGGCGAACGGCGGGCGGGAGACGGCGTGGCCGTTCAGCCGGACCTCCAGGGCGAGGTCCAGGCCCCACGGCTCGCCGTCGCGGTCGTCGAGGTAGGGGAGCAGCTCGACGTCGCGGGCCGGCGGGGCCACCCGGGCGTGCTCCAGGGCGTCCAGCGGCACGATCCACGGCGAGACGGAGGTGGTGAAGGACTTGCCCAGGAACGGGCCGAGCGGCACGTACTCCCAGGCCTGGATGTCGCGCGCCGACCAGTCGTTGACCAGGCAGACCCCGAACACGTGCTCGCGGAACCGGTCCTGGGGGACGGGCGTGCCGAGCGTGGACGGCGCGCCGACCACGAAGCCGACCTCGGCCTCGATGTCGAGCCGGCGGCTCGGGCCGAAGGACGGCACGGCGTCCGCCGGCGCCTTGCGCTGGCCGTGCGGGCGGACCACCGGCGTGCCCGAGACCACCACGGTGCCGGAGCGGCCGTGGTAACCGATCGGCAGGTGCTTCCAGTTGGGCGTCAGCGGCTCGGTGCCGGGGCGGAAGATCCGGCCCAGGTTGGTGGCGTGGTGCTCGGAGGCGTAGAAGTCGACGTAGTCGGCGACCTCGAACGGCAGGTGCAGCTCCACCTCGGCGACCGGCAGCAGCAGCGGCGAGAGCGCGTCCCGGTGGGACTCCTCGGTCAGCCAGCGGGTGAGCGAGGAGCGGACCTCGGTCCAGACCGGACGGCCCGCGCCCAGCAGCGGGTTGAGCGAGTCCGCGTCGAGCAGCACGGACGGCTCCCCGGTGGCGCGGGCGGCCGCGCCGGCGTCGAGGACGAAGTCCCCGATCCGGACGCCGATCCGCCGCCGACCCGGCTGGTCGGCCGCGGCGAAGACGCCGTAGGGCAGGTTGTGCACGCCGAACGGCGAGTCCTGGGCGCTCGCGAGCCAGCTGCGGGGGGTGGTCAACGGTCCTCCAGGGGCGGTGGGTTGAGCGATCGGGCGGCGGGGGTCACGGGGTCGGCGACGCCGCGGGCGGGGTGAGCAGGCCGAGGGCGGCCAGGTCGTCGAGCGGCTCGGCGATGCTACAGGTGCCGAACGCGGTGAACGAGTTCCGGATCACCGTGATCTGACGGTCGGTCAGTTCATGGACCGCCGCGGCCAGCACCTCGCCGGAGCGCTCGGCCAGCACCTCCGCCGCCGCCTTCCGGTCGGTCTCGGTGGCGGCCAGCAGGACGTTGAGGAACCCGTGGTGCTCGAAGCCGGTCGCCGGGTCGGTGTACCGGACGGCGTGGTGCAGTCCGGCGGTGCACTTGTACGGCAGTCCGCGCTGCGCGCAGCCGGTGAGGAAGCCGGCCAGCTCGTCCTCGTCCGGGAACGCGCCGGCCACCACCCCGCCGGTGCGGAACTTGGCCCGGTACGGGCTGTCCACCAGCACGTCCAGCACCTCGTCCAGGCCGTCGCCGCGCAGCAGTTCGCGCGGCAGTTCGACCGCGGCGGGCACCGTCGGCGGCAGCAGCAGGTCGAGCGCGGCGACCGCCTCGCGGGCGTCCCGGGTGGCCAGTTCGACGCCGGCCACCTCGAACGGTTCGGCGGCGGCGAGGGCCGGGCCGAGCTCGGCGCTGCCCCCCGGCAGCACCAGCCCGACCCGGAGGCGGGGCCCGGGGCCCGCCACCGCGGCGGCCGCCTCGCCGAGCCGGCCGGCCCCGCAGAGGAACGGCCCGACCGCGTCGGCGTACCAGGCGGACCGGTGTGCGCGGTGCGCGGGCACCGCCTCGGCGACCGGCAGGTTCCCCGGCGGGAACACCGCCGCGTCGTCGAACAGCCCCCGGAACAGCTCGGGGACGGCGGGAGCGGCGGGAGCCGCGGCGTGGGGGGCGCTCACTGCTGCGGCCCCCGACCGGCCCAGGTCCAGGCGTAGTTGGAGTCCTCGCTGGCCCGGCCGCCCTCGCCCAGCTCCAGCGGACGGAAGGTGTCCACCATCACCGCGAGCTCGTCGAAGAACTCCGCCCCGATGGACCGCTCGTACGCGCCCGGCTGCGGGCCGTGCGTGTGGCCGCCCGGGTGCAGCGAGATCGAGCCCTGGCCGATGCCGGAGCCCTTGCGCGCCGCGTAGTCGCCGCCGCAGTAGAACATGACCTCGTCGCTGTCCACGTTGGCGTGGTAGTACGGCACCGGGATCGACAGCGGGTGGTAGTCGACCTTGCGGGGCACGAAGTTGCAGATCACGAACCCGTTGCCCTCGAACACCTGGTGGGCCGGCGGCGGCTGGTGGATCCGGCCGGTGATCGGCTCGTAGTCCGAGATGTTGAACGCGTACGGGTACAGGCAGCCGTCCCAGCCGACCACGTCGAACGGGTGGTGCGGCACCGTGTACCGGGTGCCCGAAATGCCGTTCGGGCCGCGGTGCTTGACCAGCACGTCGACGTCGCCGGCCTCGTCCACCAGCAGCGGTCCGGCCGGGCCGCGCAGGTCCCGCTCGCAGTACGGCGCGTGCTCCAGCAACTGGCCGTACTTGGACAGGAACCGCTTCACCGGGGTGATGTGGCTGTTCGCCTCGATGCAGTAGGCGCGCAGCGGCTCGTCACCGGACGGCACCCAGCGGTGGGTGGTCGCCCGCGGGATGACCACGTAGTCGCCCTTGCCGACCTCCAGCGTGCCGAAGACCGACTCCAGGGTGCCGGAACCGGACTCCACGTACACGCACTCGTCGCCGAGCCCGTTGCGGTACAGCTCGCTCGGCGCCCCGGCGGCGACGTACGAGATCCGCACGTCGCCGTTGCCGAGGACGAGCCGGCGGCTGGACACGACGTCCGCGGACTTCCACTCCTGGCCCGCGAACAGCTCGTGCAGCTTGAGGTGGCGGGGGAGCAGGGGGTGGTTGGGCACCGTCGACTGGTCCGGCAGCTCCCACGGCACCGCGTTCACCACGGCGGACGGGATGCCCCGGTGGTAGAGCAGCGAGGAGTCCGAGGAGAACCCCTCCTCGCCCATCAACTCCTCGTAGTACAGCCCGCCTTCGGGCGTGCGGTGCTGCGTGTGCCGCTTGGGCGGGATGCTGCCCAGCTGTCGGTAGTACGCCATCGTCCTGCTCCTCCCAGACCCGTCCCGTCGCTCAGTCGCTCAGAGGTTCCCGCGGGCGTCCTGCTCGCGCTCGATCGCCTCGAAGAGGGCCTTGAAGTTGCCCTTCCCGAAGCCCAGCGAACCATGCCGCTCGATGAACTCGTAGAAGACGGTCGGGCGGTCGCCGATCGGCTTGGTGAAGATCTGCAGCAGGTAGCCGTCCTCGTCCCGGTCGACCAGGATGCCGCGCTTCTTCAGCTCCTCGATCGGTACCCGGACCTTGCCGATCCGCTCGCGCAGCTCGGGGTCGTCGTAGTACGAGTCCGGGGTGTTCAGGAACTCGATGCCGCGGGCGCGCAGCACGTCGACGGTGGTGAGGATGTCGTTCGTGGCCAGCGCCATGTGCTGGCAGCCCGGGCCGGTGTAGAACTCCAGGTACTCGTCGATCTGCGACTTCTTCTTCGCGATCGCCGGCTCGTTGAGCGGGAACTTCACCCGGTGGTTGCCGCTGGCGACGACCTTGGACATCAGCGCGGAGTAGTCGGTGGCGATGTCGTCACCCACGAACTCGGCCATGTTCACGAAGCCCATGACCTTGTTGTAGAAGGTGACCCACTCGTCCATCTTGCCGAGCTCGACGTTGCCGACCGCGTGGTCCAGCGCCTGGAACAGCCGCTTCGGCGAGCCCTCCGGGTGCTTGACCCGGCTCTCGGCCGTGATGAAGCCCGGCAGGTACGGGCCGTGGTAGCGCGAGCGGTCGATCAGGGTGTGCCGGGTCTCGCCGTAGGTGGCGATCGCGGCGCGGCGCACGGTGCCGTTCTCGTCGGAGACGTCGTTCGGCTCCTCCAGGACGGTCGCGCCGGTCGCGCGGGCGTGCGCGATGCACTTGTCGACGTCCGGCACCTCCAGCGCCAGGTCGACGACGCCGTCGCCGTGCCGGCGGTGGTGGTCCAGCAGCGGGCTGTCCGGGGCGACGCCGCCCTTGATCACGAAGCGGCAGGAGCCGGAGCGCAGCACGTACGCCTTGCGGTCGCGGCGGCCGGTCTCCGGGCCGGAGTAGGCGACCAGCTCCATGCCGAACACGACCTGGTAGAACTGGGCCGTCTGGGTGGCGTTGCCCACGACGAACACGACGGCGTCCTGCGCGGTGACCGGGAACGGGTCGGTGGCGGGGTCGTGCTCGACGAGGCCGACGAGGCGGCGCAGCTGCTCGGCGTCGAGACCGGCCTCGCGCTCCTCGGGGGTCAGCTCAAGGGCGTGGGACTGCGGGGTCATCGGTGGTTCCTCCACATTGAGGCCTCGGCATTGAGGCATCCGCTTGAGGCGGCCGCGCCGCGAAGGGTGGGTACGGGTGGGTGCGGGCGGCTGAGCGGAGAGCTTGCTCCAGTCGGGGTGGTTGGGCAACAGGTCGGGTTTTCACTGTTCAATGTGTACAAGGTGATCAGGAAATCAATGGTCCGGCTGTGCAGAATGCCTGGTCGGGCGGGGGTGTTTCACGAGTTCTGCGTAACGGCCGTCGCGGGTGCCGATCAGCGGGTGGACGGGCGGGGTGGACGGGTGGGGGCGCGGTGGGGCGCGGGTGGGGTCACGACGGTGCGAGGTGGTCGCGGAACCAGTCCCGGGCCAGCTCGGCGACCTGGTCCAGCGTCCCGGGCTCCTCGAAGAGGTGGCCCGCCCGTGGCACCACCGCGAGCTCACTCTCGCAGCGCAGCCGCTCGCGCGCCCGCCGGTTCAGGTCGATCACCACGCCGTCCCGGCCGCCGACGATCAGCAGGGTCGGCGCGGTGACGGCGGCCAGGTGGTCTGCCCCGGCGAGGTCCGGCCGGCCGCCCCGGGAGACCACCGCGCGCACGCCGTCGCCGAGCCGGGCGGCCGTCCACAGGGCGGCGGCGGCCCCGGTGCTCGCGCCGAACAGGCCGAGGGGGAGCGGGCGCCCGGGCGTGTCGGCGGGGGTGGTGGGGGTGGGGATTCCGGTGGGATGGGTGGGGTCGGCGAGTTCGGCGCTTTCGGCGAGCTTGGCGATTTCGGCGAGCTTGGCGATTTCGGTGGGGAGGGTGCGGGCCACCTCGGTCAGTCGGGCGCCGAGCAGATCGACGTCGAAGACGTTCCGCCGGTCCGGCTCCTCGTCCTCGGTGAGCAGGTCGAACAGGAAGGTGGCCAGGCCGGAACGGCTGAGGAAGTCGGCCACGTACCGGTTGCGCGGGCTGTGCCGGCTGCTGCCGCTGCCGTGCGCGAACACCACGATGCCGCGCGCGGCGGCCGGCACCGTCAGCCGCCCGGTGAGCCGGACGTCGCCGACTCGGAGGGTGAGGTCGCGGTCGAAGGGGACGGCGCTCCGCGGGCTCGCGGTTCCGGCGCCGGCTTCGGTGTCGGTTTCGGTGTCGGCTCGGGCGCCGGCTCGGGTGTCGGCTTGGGCTTCGGCGAGGTGGCGGAGGACCTCGGCGTCCTCGGTCTGCGAGAAGTCCGCGTAGAACTCGCCGATCGCGAAGAACGGCGACGGCGTCCCCACGCAGACGAGTTCGTCGGCGACCCCGCTCAGCCGCTCCGTCCAGTCCCGGGGCGCGACCGGGACCGCCAGCACCACCCGCGCCGCGCCCCGCGCCCGCACGATCAGACAGGCGGCCCGGGCGGTCGAACCGGTGGCGATGCCGTCGTCGACCACGACCACCGTCCGCCCGCGCAGGTCGGCGGGCGGCCGGTCGCCCCGGTAACGGCGGGCCCGGCGCTCCAGCTCGACCCGCTCCCGGGCCTCCACGGCGGCCAACTGCTCCGGCGTGACCCCGGCGGGCCGCAGCACCTGGTCGTTGAGGACCCGCACCCCGTCCTCGCCGATCGCCCCCATCCCGAGCTCCGGCTGGTACGGGACGCCCAGCTTGCGGATCACGCAGATGTCCAGCGGCGCGCCGAGCGTGGCCGCCACCTCGGCGGCCACCGGGACGCCGCCGCGCGGCAGGGCGACCACGATGGTGCCGGGGCCACGCAGGTGGCCCAGGCAGGCGGCGAGGCGGCGGCCCGCGTCGGTGCGGTCGGTGAAGTGGGTACCGGTGGCGTGCATGGTTCGGCCTCCCGAGTCCACCGTACGTCCGGCGTACGTCCGGCGGGGGCGGGGGTGGCGGCGGACGGTCCCGGGCGGTCCCGGGCGGGGGCGGGACGCGGATGGGGCCCGCCGCCCGTGTGTCCGGGACGACGGGCGCGCCAGCGTGGACCACAACGCGGCGGTCCGCCCCCCGACGGCCGGTCCGCCCGACCCGCGAAGGAGCCGTCCCGTGTCCATCCCCCAACCCCAGCACCGCCCTGCCGCCGCCGGCGGGCCGCCGCACCCGGCCGACTCGCCGGACCACGGCCCGGCCGAGCGGGCCGCGCCGTCCGCGCGCGCCCTGGACGCCCACGCCCCGGGTCTGCACGCCACCGGCGACCCGGCGAGCGGGGACCCGGCCGCCGGCTGGACGGTCGCCACCGCGCTCCCGGTCAGCTACCGGGTCCGCTTCGTCCCCGGCGTGCTGGACCCCCGGAACCCGGCCCTCGCCCGGGCCGGCGGCCCGCCCGGACGGCGCCTCGTCGTCGTCGACGCCCGGGTGCACGAACTGCACGGCCACCGGCTCCACCGCTACCTCACCGCCCAGGGCGTCGAGTACGAGACGCTGGTCCTGCTCGCCCACGAGCAGGTGAAGACCATGGACGCGGTGTTCCAGGTCGCCGACCGGATGGACTCGTTCGGCATCTCCCGGCGCGGCGAACCGGTGCTCGCCGTCGGCGGCGGCGTGCTGACCGACGTGGTCGGCCTCGCCTGCAGCCTCTACCGCCGCTCCACCCCGTTCGTCCGGGTCCCGACCACACTGATCGGCCTGGTCGACGCGGGCGTCGGGGCCAAGACCGGCGTCAACCACGGCCGGCACAAGAACCGGCTCGGCAGCTACCACCCCGCCGTCGACACCCTCCTCGACCCGGCCTTCCTCGCCACCCTGGACCGGCGGCACGTCGCCAACGGGCTCGCCGAGATCCTCAAGGTCGCGCTGATCAAGGAACCGGGCCTGTTCGACCTGCTGGAACGGCACGGCCACGGCCTGCTCGACGCCCGTTTCCAGACCCCGCGCGTCGCCGCCGCCGTCCTCGGCCGGGCCGTCCACGGCATGCTCCAGGAGCTCCAGCCCAACCTCTGGGAACACCGCCTGGAACGCCTGATGGACTACGGCCACTCGTTCAGCCCCACCCTGGAGATGCGGGCACTGCCCGAACTGCTGCACGGCGAGGCGGTCTGCGTCGACATGGCGCTCACCACCGCGGTCGCCCGGCGACGCGGCCTGCTCGACGCGCAGCAGGCCGAACGGATCCTGCGGCTGATGCGACGGCTCGAACTGCCCGTCTGGCACCCCCTGTTGGAACCGGTCACGCTCGCCGAGGCGCTCGCCGACACCGTCCGCCACCGGGACGGGCGGCAACGGCTGCCGCTGCCGTCCGGGATCGGCGCCGGGGTCTTCGTGGACGACCTGAGCGGGCGCGAACTCGCCGACGCGGCCCGGAGGTTGCGCTCCTGGTCGGCGGCCGACCGGTCCCGCGCGGCGGCCGGGCCGATGGCGGCCGGGATGCCGGAGGGGTGTGAGGCGTGTGCGTAGCGCGGTCGTCGTCGCGGACACCGGCGCGCCGGCCGACGTCCACGGGGTGCACGGCGCGGCCGGGGTCACCCAGTGGGCCTGCCTGGCCCGGCGCGCCGGACTGACCGGGGCCTGGGAGGCCGTCGAGTGGGCGCGGATCCCGGCGGGCGGGGTCAGCGGCGAACACCTGCACACCCGCACCCGCGAGGTGTACGTGCTGCTGGCGGGGGAGGGCGAGGTGACCCTCGACGGCCGCCCGTACCCGGTTCGGGCGGGCGACGCCGTGCTGACGGCGGTCGGCACCCGACACGGGCTGCGCAACACCGGGGCCGGACCGCTGGAGTGGCTCGTGATCGAGCTCCCGGCCGACCCGGTGGGAGGGACGAAGGGGAGCGAGGACGTCGGCAGTACGGTCGTCGCCGACCTGCGGCGGAGCGGACCGCTGGACCCGTCCGCCGTGATCGGCGGACCGCTGCGCCTGCTGCGGCACGTCGAACTGGCGCCGGGCGGACGGGCCGAGCTCGCGGCCGACGGCGTCGAGCACACGCTGTTCGTCACCGGCGGGGGCGGACGGGCGGGCATCGGGGGCCTCCGGGTGCCGCTGCGGGCCGGGACGGCGGTGACCCTGCCGCTCGGCACGGCGGTAGGTCTGGCGGCCGGTCCGGACGGGCTCGGGTACGTCCACGCGGAGCTCACGCTGCCGGGCGGTGAGCGGGGATGATCGTCACCGGAACCGGCGGGCCCAGCCTGCTGGTCGGGCCCGGTGCCCAGCGGATCCGCACCCGCTGCCTGGCCCGGCGGGGCATGCTGCACAGCGAGTGCGAGGCGTTCGAACACATCCGGCTCGGGCCGGGAACCTGCTACGACCTCGCCGGACGCGAGCGCACCGAGGCGGCCTGGTACGTGCTGCGCGGACCGGTCGCGCTGCTCGACTGCCCCGACCACCCGCTGCGCCTGCTCGACCGGGGCGCCCTGCTGCTCGCCCCGCGCGGCGAGTCCGTGCACCTGCACGGCGGCCCGCTGGGTGCGGAACTGCTCTGCCTGACCGTCCTGCCGGGGCGGGTGAGCGCCGCGCTGCCGGAACGGCGGCCGGAGGTGGAGGGGCGCGCGCCGGCGGATGTCGGCTGACAGATGACGGATAACAGATGACGACTGACAGATATCAGATTCTGTCAGTTGCCATCCGTCATCCGTCGTCTGTGTGTGCCGGTCCCGTCCCACGCCGCCCGGGAGCGTCCGGGACGCCCCGGGACGTCGCCCGCAGGCCCGGAAACCCCGGGGGCAGGGGCCCGGCCCGGGGGCGGGAACAGGACGGGACCGGGTTCCCGTGCGGCCGGGACGACAGGCGCCACACCGTGGAGGGCAGAAGCGGCCCGGAACGGACCGCAGGACAGCAGAAGGAGCCCCGTCATGACGGGCACCGTCATCACCGACCTCCGCCGACGCGGCGCCGTGGACCCCAGCCGGGTGTTGACCGGACCGCTCCGCGTCGTCGGACTGCAGTGGCTCGACCCGGGCCGCAGCGTCGAGGTCGCCGCCGAGGGCGTCGAACGAGCCCTCTACATCACGGCCGGTTCGGGAACCGCCACGGTGCCCGGGGCCGAGGACGAGGCCGAGGACGAGACGTCGATGGCCGCCGACTCCGGGATCCCGCTGGTCGAGGGCACGGCCCTGACCCTGCCGCTCGGCGCGTGCACCGTTCTCACCGCCGGAACCGCCGGCCTTGAGTTCTTCCACGCGGTCCTCGCCGTCGCCGGGCACCCGGGCGGTGCCATCGCCCACCCGGCGGCGGACCGTCCGACCGTCGACCACCCGACCGTCGACCACCCGAGCGAGGCGGGCCCCGCCACCGGCCACCCCGCCACGGACCACCCCGACACCGAGGAGTCCACCGCTGACAGCCCGGCTGCCGACCGCCCGGCCGTCGACCGCCCGGCCGTCGACCGCCCGGCCGTCGACCGCCCGGGCGGCGCCGCCGCGAAGCTCCCCGAACAGCCGGACCACCCGGACAACCCCTCCAGCCCGAAGGGAGGCGAGCCCCGGTGATCGTCGCCACCGCGACGGCCTCGGCCGCCGTCATCATCGGCCCCAACGGCGAGCGCGTCCGCCTGCGTTGCCTGGCGCGCCGCTCCATGCTCGCCAGCGCCTGCGAATCCTTCGACCACCTGCGGCTCAGCCCCGGCGCCCGCCACACGCTGTCGGGTCAGCCGGCGGATGAGACCGTCCTCTACGTCCTGCGCGGCTCCCTGCTCATCGGCCAAGTCGCAGAAGAGCCGGACCACTTGGCCGTCGACGGCGATCTGCTGCTGGCGAGCCGGGGTTGCCCGCTCCAACTGGAGGCCGGTCCGCTCGGCGCCGAGGTGCTCTGCCTCGACCTCGTCGCGCCGAGCCGCTCCGCCGCGACCCGCGAGTCCCTGGCCCGGCGGCGCGCCGAACGACGGGGCGCCGAACGGCGGACCCGGCCGTGATCGGGCCTGTCGCCCCACCACCGACCGCCCACCCACCAGCCATCCACCTGACGAACGCCGTCGCGGCGCCGGTCGATCCGGCGCCGCGCGGTGTGACGACGACGGCGCCGCCCACCGCCGAAGGAGACCTCGCGTGATCCTCGTACCCGCAGCCGCACCCCGCACGGCCCCCGCGTTCCGGCGACTGATCGACCCGCAGCACCTGCCGTCCGCGCACGGCGGGCTGACCGTCGAGACCCTGCCGCCCGGCGTCCGCGTCGAGCAACACCCCTCCCGGGTCGGCGAATCGGTGACCCTGGTCCTGTCCGGCGGCATTCGCTCGGCCGGGCGGGTGCTCGGTCCGGGCGAGGGCCTCTACCACCCGCCGGGCAGCTCCTGCGGACTCACCGCCCTGCCGGGCGCGCCCGCCGCCGTACTCACCGTCCGGCCGCTCGCGGTGCCCGGCGACCAGCCCGCGCCGCGCCCGTACCCGGTCCCGTTCGCCCCGCCGAGGCCGGACACCTGCGTCGCCGGGTCGTCCGGCATGGCGGTGCGCTGGCTGGCCACCGACGACACGGTCGGCGCCCGCCGGCTCACCGTCGCCGCCTCGATCTTCACCACCGGCGGCCGCCAGGACCTGCACCGGCACCCGCACGCCGACGAGTTCTTCCTGGTCCTCTCGGGGGGCGGCAGCCACCTCACCGACAGCGCCGAAGTCCCGCTCCGCGCAGGGGACCTGGTGTTCGTGCCGGCCGGCGAGTGGCACGGCTTCCGGACCGGTCCGGCCGGCCCCACCGCCGCCCTCCACGGCTACCTGGGCGCGCCCAGCCTCGCCCGGGCCGGCCACCAGTTCCGCCCGACCGCCGTGCCGGAGGCCGCGTGATGGACACCGCGCACGGCACCCCCGGCCACGGGCCCGGGCGGCGGCCGGACGGGCCGGACGGGCCGGCGCGGCCGCCGTCGGTGGCGATCGTCACCGGCGCCAGTTCCGGCATCGGCCGGGCCACCGCCGTCGCCCTGGCGCGCGCCGGGCACGCCGTGGCCATCGGCTACCGCACCGACCGGGCCGCCGCCCGCCGGACGGCCGCCCTGGCCGGCGGGCGGACCATGCTGCTCCCGCTCGACCTCGCGGACCCGGCGGCCGCCGCCCGGGCCGTCCAGGGGGCCGCCGAACACCTCGGTGGGCTCGACATCCTGGTCAATTGCGCCGGAATCAACCGGCGTTCATCCGTTCTCGACGAGACCCTGGACGACTGGCAGCGGATCCTCACGGCGGACCTCACCGGACCGTTCGCCTGCGCCCAGGCGGCCGCCCGCCGGATGGTCCGGCAGGGGCGTGGCGGGCGGATCGTCAACGTCACCTCCGTCCACGAGTTCGCCCCGATCGTCGGTGGCGCCGCCTACTGCGCGGCCAAGGGCGGGCTGGGCGGACTGACCAAGGTGCTGGCCCTGGAGCTGGCGCCGTACGGGATCACCGTGAACGCGGTCAGTCCCGGCGAGACCGCCACCCGGATGAACGGGGTGCTCGACGACCTCGACCTCGCCGATCTCGCGGACCTCACCGACCGCGCCGGTTTCTCCCGGCCCGCCATCCCGGTGGGTCGGCCCGGACTGGCGGCCGAGGTGGCCGCCGCCATCGTCCACCTGGCCGGGCCGGATGCCGCCTACACCACCGGTATCTCGCTCACCGTCGACGGCGGGCTCAGCCTGATGAGCGCGATCGCCAACCAGCGCGACGCCGCCCACGAGCGGACCGGCGCCGGTTGCCCCGGCCCCGCCGCGTCCGGCTCCGTCCGTCATGCTCCGGAAGGGAGCGCGCCATGACCGGCATCCCCGGCGCCCGCGCGGTGCACCACGTCGCCTTCACCGTCCCCGACCTCGACCAGGCGGTGGCGTTCTTCACCGGCGTCCTCGGCGCCCGGCTGCTCTACCGCCTGGGCCCGATCGCCGCGCCACCGGGCGACCCCGACTGGATGACCCGGCAACTCGGCGTCCACCGGGAGGCGGTGGCGTACATCGCGATGCTGCGGTTCGGGCCGGTCGGCAACCTGGAACTGTTCCAGTACTCCGCCCCGGACCAGCGCCGCGAGCTGCCCGCCAACAGCGACTGGGGCGGCCACCACCTCGCGATCGCGGTCGACGACGTCGACCTGGCCGTCTCCTACCTGCGGTGGCAGCCGGGCGTCAAGGTCCTGGGACAGCCGCAGACCGTCGCCGACGGCGGACCGATCGACGGCGACCGCTGGGTGTACTTCCGCACGCCCTGGGGGCTCCAGTTGGAGGTGCTCGCGATGCCCGCCGGCATGCCCTACGAACGCGCCACCGCCGAGCGGCTGTTCACCCCGAAGGAACGCTGGTCCCGCGTCCTGCCCTGAGGCGCCTCCGCGCACCGAGCCGCCGTCGCGCCCGCCGTCCCGTTCCGGTTCCCGTTTGGGACCGGAACGGGACGGCGGGCCCATGCGCCCGGGGCGTGCCGCCGACCAGAGTGGAGGGCGGAGCGGTCGATCGGCTCGACCGTTCGGAAGTAGAAAGAGTCTGGAGCACCACCCATGGCAACGAACACGGCAACGAAGACGCTCGGCGTCGCGTCCGTACTCGTCGGGCTCGCCACGGCCACCGCCGTCATCCGGAGCGCTGTCGTCAGCGCGGTGGCCAAGCCTGGCCCCGCAGCCGACGCCTCGGAAACCGCGCGGCGCTGCAAGCCGGGCGAGCAGGACTGCAAGGGCTGATCACCCACGGTCGCCCGTCCGTCCTCCCCCGACCATCCGTCCCCCCGCCCCGGCGCCGCCAGCGCCGGGGCGCCGACGGTGCCCGGACGGGCGGCCGATGACAGGTGACGGCGGACGGATGACAGCTGACAGAATCTGAAATCTGAAATCTGTCAGCTGTCATCCGTCAGCTGAAATCTGTCATCCGTCAGTTGTCAGTCGTCCCCCGCCACTCACCGGCAGCCGCTCGCGCCCTGTGTGTGCGAGGGGTGCCGGGGGAGTACCGCCAGGACCCGCGTCCCGTTGTCCGCTGGTTGCCGGTCGATGGTGCAGCGGCCGCCGATCTCGGCCGCCCGGTCCGCCATCGACCGCAGTCCGACCCCGCAGTCCGGCTGCTCGGCGGGCGGCCGGAACTCCCCGAGGCCGATCCCGTCGTCCTGGACGGTCAGCGTCAGGTGCGTCTCGTCCACCCGGAGCGACACCTGGGCGTGGCGGGCCCGGGCGTGGCGCAGCACGTTGTTCAGCGCCTCGGCGGTGATCCGGTACGCGGCCACCTCGACGGCGGCGGGCAGTTCCGGCAGCGGGTCCGGCTGGAGCGTGGCGGTGACGGTCAGCCCGTCACTGCTGAACGTCGCCGCGAGGTGCTGCACGGCCCTGGCGAGGCCGAACTCGCCGAGCGGCGCGGGCCCGAGCCGGTCGGTGATCCGTCGCACCTCCTTGATCGTCATCGCCAGGTCACGGGAGATGCCCCGCAGCGTCTCCGCGAGCCCGTCGCCGGCCCCGTTCCCCGCCGCCCCCGCTCCGGTGTCGGACCCGGCCGGGGCGGAGGTCGGGCCCGCGGTCGAGCCCGCCGCCGAGGCCGCGTTGTCGACCCGCAGCCGCAGCCCCGCCAGGGCCGGCCCGAGCCCGTCGTGGATGTCCCGGCGCAGCCAGCGCCGTTCCTCCTCACGGGCCGCGACGATCTGCTCCCGGCTGGCCTGGAGGTCCTCCAGGAGCTGGAGGGAGGCGACGGCCGGCGAGGCCTGGTCGGCGAGCGACCGCAGGATGCCGACGTCGCTCGGATCCAGTTCCTCCTCGCCCGCCCGCAGGCCGACCGTCAACTCCCCGATCACCGTGCCGTGGTGGACCAGGGCGAAGTCCTGCACCGGCCCGTCCAGCCGTCCGACGGCGGCCAGCGGGCGCCGCCCGGCCCGGGTGCTGACGGTCAGCGCGACGCCCGGCAGTCGCAGTTCCTCCGCGACGGCGGTGCAGAGCGCCGACGGAAGCCGCTCCGGCTCGACCACCTGTCGGACCTGCCCGGCCAGGGTCCGCAACACCTGGTAGGGCTGGGCGCGTTCGCCGTAGTAGAGCCGGTCGACGGCGCCCACGGCCCACCGGGTGACCCGGGGAAGTCCGGTGCCCAACCCGTAGACCAGGGCGATCAGCACCAGCGCCGCCGCGCCCCGGCCGGGCAGCAGCCAGCTGGAGAGCACGGCCGCGCACACCACGAACAGCAGGGTGAGCCCGGTGACGAGCAGCAGTCCGGTGAGCACCGACCGGGCCGCCCGGTCGAGCCGCCACCCGCCGTCCCGCACCACCAGGAACGCCACCGCGACGGCCCACACGGCGCCCGCCGCGGTGAACAGCGAGTAGCTCAGCCAGTATTCGTACTGGAACCGGCGCGTGTAGTAGTCCTGCATGCCCGCCCAGAGCAGGTAGGCGCCCAGCATCGCCGCGAGGTGGGCCCGCCGCCGGGGCCCGGCGGTCGAGCCTCCCGAGCCTTCCAAGCCTCCCGAGCCGGCCGAGTCCGGCCGGGCAGCCTGGGCGGGCCGGAGCAGGCGGACCAGCAGGACGGCGGCCGCGATGCCGATCAGCAGGTAGTTGACCGGGTCGTAGAGGCTGTCGAGGTGGTCCGACACGGAGCCGAAGAAGCCCGTGACCGCCCCGCCCGCGAGCGGGTTGGGGCGGCCGAAGACCGTGGTCCGGTCCAGGAACGACATGCTGTCCGGCAGCACCCAGAGGGTGACCGCGCCGATGTACCACCACCACTTGCGGGTGGTGAGCCGACCGGCGGGCAGCCAGAGCGGCAGCACGTAGAACAGGCTCTGGCTGACGGTGTCGCAGACCCCGCGCACGATCGCCGCCGCGCCGACGATCCCGGGGTCGGAGACCTCCACCCAGACCGGTGCGGCGGTGGCGCTCGGCAGCATGGACGTCAGCGCGTAGAGGAGCATCACCCAACCGAGCGGATTTCCCGGCCGGTGGGCGTGCAGGAGCATCCCCGCGCCGGCCGTGGGCAGCGCGTAGAGCAGGATGGCGAGCTGGTCCCGGGGGGCCTCCACGCCGGGGTCGCCGAGGTGGACCAGCACGTAGCAGATCCACAGCGTGGCGATGGCCAGGCAGAGCGCGGTGACGGCGGCGGCGCCGGTCAGTTGTCGCTGGGCGGGCGTCCGGAGTGGCGCGATCCCGGCGGATGTCCGCGGCCGGGGGCGAGGGGAGATCACCGTGGTCATGGCACCGCCTAGGGACGGGTGGGGATGGGGTCCACCGGCGGCGGCCGGTCGCCGGGCCGGGCGCTCCCACCAGTCTCGGCCGCCCGTCGTCCCGGGCGCATGGGGCAGTGGTCTCGTCCGTCACCGGGAGGCCACACCGAGCCACCGCGGGCCGCACCGCTTCCCGAGCGCCCGCACGCCGCCCCGACGATCGCCCACCGTCGACCGTCCGCCCACCGCCGATCCGGCCGTCCGGGCCGCCGATCACCGGTGTGACCTGCCCCGACGGCCGCCCAGCCGACCATGCATGTCACGGAAAGTCACGGTCACATCGCTGGTAGTGTCGGCCGGGTGGATGAAGAGCAGCCCGCCGAGGAATCCCGGCAGTCGGAGCAGGACCCGGACCGCACTCCGGGGGAGGAGCCGGACGCCGCGCCCGTCCGGGTGCTGATCGTCGACGACCACCCGCTGTTCCGGGAGGGCCTCAAGGCCGCCCTCGAAAGCGCCGAGGGCATCGTCGTGGTCGCCGAGGCCGAGCGCGCCGGCGACGTCCCGGACGCGGTCGCCCGCCACCGCCCGGACATGGTCGTGATGGACCTCTCCCTGCCGGACGGCTCCGGCCTGGAGGCCACCCGTCGACTCTCCGCCGAGCAGCCGGCCCCGCCGGTGCTGATGCTCACCATGGCGGACGACGACGGCAGCCTGCTCGCCGCCCTCCAGGCGGGCGCCCGCGGCTACCTGGTCAAGGGCGCGGGCCGGGAGGAGGTGCTGCACGCCGTGCGGACGGTCGCGGCCGGCGGCGCGGTGTTCGGCGCGGACGTGGCCGAACGGATCACCACCCTGCTGGCCGGTGCCCGGGTGCGGGAGGCCGGGCAGCTCTTCCCGGCGCTCACCGCGCGCGAGGCGGAGGTCCTGGACCTGGTGGCCCGGGGGCTCGACAACCGGCGGATCGCCCGTGAGCTGGTGGTCGCGGAGAAGACCGTGCGCAACCACGTCACCCACATCTTCGAGAAGCTGCACGTCGCGACCCGCGCGGAGGCGGTGGCCCGGGCCCGTGACATGGGCCTCGGCGACGGCTGACCCCGCGCCCGCGTGTCCCCCTCCCGCCGTGCCCCCCGCTTCGCCCTGCCCCCGCTCCGCCGGGCCGGGGCAGGCCGCTGGGGCCCGGACCGGACCGCCGCCCCGCGCTTCCGGGACGGCGGGACGCGCAGGATGCGGAGGAACGGAGGACGCGGGGGAGGAGGCCCTGATGAGTGAACCGGCCGTCACCCCGGCCAGCGGAGGCCGGGCCGTCACCACCCCGGCCCCGTCGACGGCCGCGTCGACGACCCCGCCGACCCCTGCCGCCCGGACGAACCCGACCGGACCGCCGAGCCCGGGCGCCCCGTCGAAGCCGCCGGTCGCCCCCTGGCGGACCGCCCTGGCCCCGGCCTACTGGACCTGCGGCGCGACCCTGCTCAGCGGACTCGGCTGGGTCCTGCTCGCCGTCACCCACCAGGACGCCGCCTGGGCCGCGCCGTTCTACCTCCACGACGGCGAGACCGTCCTCCTCGGTTTCGCCTTCTCACTCTCCGGGCTGCTCATCCTCGCCCACCGCGCCGGCCCCGTCAGCCCTGCCAGCCCCGGCGGCCCCGACGACCCCGCGCGCCCGGGCGCCGGCCCGCCCGGACCACCGGCCGGCCGCAGCCTCGGCCGCTGCCTGCTCGCCGCCGGCTTCGGCGGCTGCCTCTCCCGCTTCGTCCTCCTGGCCGGCGCGGTCGCCGACGCCGGACCGGTCACGGAGGTGGTCGGCGCGGCACTGCTGCTCGCCTCCGTCACCCTGTTCATCTTCGTCTCGCTCGCGCTCCCGCTCTGGCTGCCCGAGGGGCGCCTGCCCGGTGGCGCGGGCCGCGGCTACGTCGCCGCCGTCGCCCTCTGGAGCGCCCTGCACGCGTGCGCCGTCCGGCTCGGCAGCCGGCTCCCGTACTTCAACGACGTCCTGCTGCCCGGCGACGAGGGGCTGCCGCTGGACGAGTGGCGGGCGACCCTGGTCGCCTGGGGCATCGTCGCCGTCAGCCTGACCGTGGCCGCCGTCCGCTGGCGGCGCTCCGCCCGCCCGCACCGCAGCGTCACCGCCGTCCTCGTGCCCTACCTGATCTGGCTGGTCACGACCAACATCGCGCTGCGGATCGGGACTTCGGAGAGCGTCGCGGCGGTCGCCTACTTCTCCGGGTCCGCGCTGTGGATGCTCGGCGCGGTCGGCTACGCCTTCACCCGCGACCGTTCCCACTACCTCGACCGGGCCACCCGCCGGATGCTCAGCGTCCTCGCCCTCACCGCCCTGCTGATCGCCGGCTACCTCGGCATCGCCCTGCTGCTGCGCCGCGCCCTGCCGCAGGCCAGCAGCGCGGGCGCGCAACTGCTGGCGGCCGGAGCGCTGGCCATCGGCGGACTGCTCGGACCGACCACCCGCTGGGTGGTGCGCGCCGTCGACCGCTTCTACTACGGCGACCGGGCCCGCCCCTACCAGGTGGTGCGGGCGCTCGCCGAACGGCTGAGCCGCGCCGTCAGCCCCGCCGACGCGCCGCCGCTGCTGTGCGACACCGTCGTCAACGCGCTCGGCCTGCCCGGCGCCCGGGTCGTCCTGCACACCCGCACCGGGCCGCACGAACTCGCCTCGCTCGGCTCCATCGGCCCCAACAGCCAGGTGTTCCCGCTCAGTTACGAGGGCGCGGTGATCGGCGACCTGTACGCGCCGCCGCGCGCCGGGCAGCCCGAGCTGGACGTGCAGGACCACGAAGTGCTGCGGTTCCTCGCCGACCAGGCCGCGCCCGCGATCGCCTCGCTGCGGATGTACGAGGAACTGCAGCGCGGGCGGCGACAGATCGTGCTGGCGCGGGAGGAGGAGCGCCGACGGCTCCGGCACGACCTGCACGACGGGCTCGGGCCGACGCTCTCCGGTCTGCGGCTCGGCGTCGACACCGCGCGCGCCGCCGTGCCCGAGGACTCCGCGGCGGCCCGTTCGCTGCGCGCGGTGTCGGCCGGGATCGGGCAGGCGATCGACGAGCTGCGGCGGATCACCGAGGGGTTGGCGCCGGCCGCGCTGGCGGGGGAGGGGCTGGCGGTCGCGCTGCGGCGGCTGGTGGCGGAGCTGGACGGGCCGCGGGTGCGGATCGCGCTGGTGCTGGATCCGGATCCGCCGCCGGTGCTGCCCGCGGCCGTCGAGGTCGCGGCGCTGCGGATCAGCGGGGAGGCGCTGCACAACGTGCTGCGGCACTCGGGCGCGGGGCAGGCCCGGTTGACGCTGCGGGTGCGGGCGGAGGAGGTCGCGGTCGAGGTGTGGGACGACGGCTGCGGGTTCCCGCCGGAGGCGCCGGGCGGCGGGGGCGGAGCCCGAGGGGGCGGTTCGGGCGTGGGACTCCGTTCGATGGCCGAGCGGGCCGAGGAGCTGGGTGGCGGCTTCATGACGGGCAACCACGACGGTGGCGCCGTCGTCCGCGCCGTCCTGCCCCGCACACCGGACCGGTCGCCGGGCGACTGACAGCTGACAGAATCTGAAATCTGAAATCTGAAATCTGTCAGCTGTCATCCGTCAGTCGTCAGCTGTCAGTCGTCACCCGTCATTTGTCGGCCGCCGGCCACCCCGCCGCCTCCCTGCCCCTTGACGGACCCGCGCCTTCGCTCAATCATCATGGTCGCGTCAACTTTACGGCGAGGCGGGCCCCCGCGCCCCCTCAGCACTCCCACGCCGCCCGCGAGATGACGCGCTTCCGATCTGCCCCACCAGAAACCGGAGCCCCCATGACCGAGCGCGTTCCGCGGCGATCCCGCCTGCGCCGATCCGCCCTGCCCGTCGCGGCCGTCGTCACCCTCGCGGCCGCCCTCCTCGCCCCGGCCGCCGCCGCGGCCCCCACCGTGCCGCCGGCCCAGGCGGTGGCCGCGTCCACGACGGTCGCGGCCGCCCCCGACATCCCGGTCGCCAACGTCAAGGCGCACCTCGCCCAACTCCAGTCGATAGCCACCGCCAACGGCGGCAACCGGGCCCACGGCCGGTCCGGCTACAAGGCCTCGATCGACTACGTGAAGGGCAAGCTGGACGCGGCCGGCTACACCACCACCCTGCTGACCTTCAGCTACAACGGTTCGACCGGCTACAACCTGATCGCCGACTGGCCCGGCGGCGACACCTCGCACGTCGTCATGGCCGGCGCCCACCTGGACTCCGTCACCGGCGGCCCCGGCATCAACGACAACGGCTCCGGCTCGGCCGGCGTCCTGGAGACCGCGCTCGCCGTCTCCCGGGCCGGACTCAAGCCCACCAAGCACCTGCGGTTCGGCTGGTGGGGCGCCGAGGAGTACGGCATGGTCGGCTCCAAGAACTACGTCAACGGCCTGGGCGCCACGGAGCGTTCGAAGATCGAGACCTACCTCAACTTCGACATGATCGGCTCGCCCAACCCCGGCTACTTCACCTACCGCTACGACAGCGCGCTCGACGCCCTGTTCCGCGATTACTTCGCCGGCCTGGGCATCAGCACCGAGCAGGACTTCGAGGGCGACGGCCGCTCCGACCACGCCCCGTTCCAGAACGCGGGCATCCGGGTCGGCGGCCTGTTCAGCGGCGCCGACTACACCAAGACCAGCGCTCAGGCGGCGAAGTGGGGCGGGACGGCGGGCCAGCCGTTCGACCGCTGCTACCACTCCTCCTGCGACACCAGCGCCAACATCAACGACACCGCGCTGGACCGGATGAGCGACGCCATCGCGTACGCGATCTGGACCCTCGCGGCCGGCAGCACCACCCCGCCCACCGGCACCGTCTTCGAGAACACCGCCGACGTGCAGATCCCGGACAACGGCGGCGCGGTGACCTCCGACGTCGCCGTCACCGGCCGGACCGGCAACGCCCCGGCCGCGCTCCAGGTCGGCGTGGACATCAAGCACACCTGGCGCGGCGACCTGGTCATCGACCTGGTCGCGCCGAACGGCACCACCTTCCGCCTGAAGGACGCCAGCGGCAACGACTCCGCGGACAACGTGCAGACCACGTACACGGTGGACGCCTCCGCGGTGGCGGCCAACGGCACCTGGAAGCTCAAGGTCCAGGACATCGCCTCGCAGGACACCGGCTACATCGACAGCTGGAAGCTCACCTTCTGACGGACACCCGTGGGTGCCGGCCCGCCGGCCGGCACCCACGGGAGCAACCGGCTACGCGGGCATCTCGTACGCGCCCGAGAGCGCCTCGACCATGCCCCACACCTTCGCCGCCCGCGCGCCGTCCGCGACCGGGCGGCGGACGTGCGCCAGCGCCCAGGCGGCCTGCGCCTCCGTGGTCGACGCCTTGCCGTGCAGCTCGGTGGCGTGCGCGGAGAAGTCCCGCACCAGCGCGTCGAAGATCTGGTCCAGCAGGTCCGCGTCCAGCCCGGTGAGCTCGGCCTGCTCCAGCACCAGCTGGCCGTAGACGATCAGCGCGAACAGCTGGCCGATCTCCAGCAGGAAGTCCAGGTCCGCCTGCTGCTCGGCGCTCGGCGCGTGGCTGAGCAGCAGCTCGCAGAAGCCGTCGGCCTGCTCGCGGAACCGGGCGACGTTCGGGACGTGCGCGTGCGCGTCGTAGGCGGTCCGCCAGTCGTGGAAGCGGATCGCGCCGAGGCCGCGGGCCGGGCCCTGGCGGAACAGGAACTCGTCGTCGGTGGCGTCCAGCCGGCTCGGCACCGGCGCGTACTCGGCCGGGTCGAACAGGTAGTTGGCCATGAACTTGAGGATCAGCGCCAGGTTGACGTGGACGGTGCCCTCCAGCTTCGGCAGGCCCCGGATGTCCTTGGCGGCCTTGTCGAAGTAGGTGTCCGCCTCGAAGCCCTTGGCCGCGATGACGTCCCACATGAGGTCGATGACCTTCTCGCCCTCGGTGGTGACCTTCATCTTGGTCATCGGGTTGAAGAGCAGGTAGCGGCGGTCCTCGGGGGAGGCGGTGCGGAAGTAGTCCACCGAGCGGGCGGCGAACAGCTTCATCGCCGCCAGTCGCGCGTAGGCGTCGGTCAACTCCCGGCGGACGTGCGGGAAGTCGGTGACCTTCTTGCCGTAGAGCACCCGGTTGTGGGCGTGCGTGACGGCCTCGTACATGGCGTGTTCGCAGATGCCGACGGAGGCCGTGCAGAGGTTGAACTTGCCGACGTTGACGGTGTTCAGCGCGGCGTCGAAGGCGGCCTTGCCGGTGTGCAGGACGTCCTCGGCCCGGACCGGGTACTCCTCCAGCCGGAACTCGCTGACGTACATCTGGGCGTTCACCACGTTCTTGACCAGGTGGTACGCCTCGTGGCGGCTGTCCGCGGCGAAGAAGACGTAGCCCTCCGGGCCCTCGACGTCGGAGCGGCGGCCGAACACCGAGACCAGGCCGGCCACGTTGCCGTTGCCGATGTAGTACTTGGAGCCGGTGGCGGTGAAGCCGCCCTCGCCGTCCGGGGTGAGGATCATGTCGGTCGAGTAGATGTCGGCGCCGTGGCTGCGCTCGGAGAGCCCGAACGCCATCACGTGCCCCTCGGACAGGAGCTTCGCCGCGCGCGCCCGGACCGCCTCGTTCTCGCTCTGCCAGACCGGGCCGAGGCCGAGGATGGTGACCTGCCAGGTGTACCAGTAGCCGAGGCCGTAGAAGCCGAGGATCTCGTTCAGCTCGGCGATCCGCGCGGTGTCCCAGCGCTTGTCCGGGTCGGCCGCGGACGGCGTCAGGAACTCCGCGAACAGGCCTTCCTTGGCGGCGAATTCGAGGAAGTCGGCGTACCAGGTGCGGTCGATGTAGGTGTCGATCAGCGCCTTCTTGCCGCGCGACTCGAACCAGTCCACGGTCGCGCGCAGCAGCCGGCGGGTCGGCTCGTCGAACTGCGCGGGGTCGTAGGTACGCGGGTTGAAGAGCATCGCGGGCTCCCGGGGGGGTCGAGGGTGGTTCGGAACTTCGGAGGGAACTTCGGGGGATGTCAGGGGGACATCAGGGGGACGTCAGTCACTGGGCGCGGTGGGGGTGCCGGCGCCGTCGGCGACCAGCTCGCGCAGGGTGGCGAGGACGTCGTCGAGCCAGGCGAGCGTCATCCGCTCGTACTCGATCCCGCCGCGCAGCACCACGTGCTGGAGCCGTTCCCGGGGCGCGAGCGCGTCCGGTGCCGGGAAGTCGCGCTGTTCGCCGTGCAGGTAGCGGGCGAGCAGCGTGGCGTGGCTCTCGCGGTGCCGTTCGACCTCGGGGATCAGCGCCGCCGGGTCGTCGAAGGCGGCCGCGCGGATCCGGACGGCCAGTTCGTGCCGGACGGTCTCCGGTTCGACGGGTTCGCGCAGCCACGCGGCGAGCGCGGTCCGGCCGGGCGGGGCCGCCGAGTAGACCTTCTTGTCCGGTCGGCCGTCCTGGGCGACCTCCTCGGCGCGGACCCAGCCGTCCGCCTCCATCCGCCGCAGCACCCGGTAGATCTGCTGGTGGGTGGCGGTCCAGAAGCGGCCGATGGACCGGTCGAAGCGCCGGGCCAGTTCGTAGCCGGAGCCGGGCCGTTCCAGCAGCGAGACGAGGATCGCGTGCTCCAGTGCCATGACCGGCATCCTGCTATGCAACGAGTTGCATACGCAATGGCGACAGGCGGCGGTGAGACGGAGGTCACCCGCGGCGGCCGGGACGGCGCGGAGGGTGACACGTGGCGGGCAGGGTAGCTTCCCCGGCGAAAAGGTGCAAAACGGCCGAACGGCGACAGAATGGTACTGGGCTAGAGCCCTCCATGTTCCAGACCTAGGAGGTGGTATCGGTGTCTACCCAGATCCCGATGGGCATGGAGCACCATCCGGACATCGTCGAACTCCGGGAGCACTACGAGCGGGTCACCCTGACCCCGCAGGCCCAGGGCATCGAGGCCCTGGCCGTTCTCGCCGGCCTGTTCCTGGCGGCCTCGCCATGGATCGTCGGCTTCACCGCCTTCAGCACGCTGACCGTCACCTGCCTGATCGTCGGTCTCGCCTACTGCGTGCTGATGGCCGGCTACGGCTCGGCGTACGAGCGCACCCACGCACGGGCCTGGGCGGCCACCCTGCTCGGCGCGTGGACGATCATCTCCCCGTGGGTCGTCTCGGGTGAGGTGGACCGCGGCAAGAACATCGTCACCTGCATGATCGCGGGCGGCGTGATGTTCCTGCTGGGGCTCGCCGCCATCTCGATGGCCACCATGACGTCGAACGGAGCAGCGATGAGGCGCGGCCGGGCCGGCCGAGCCAGGGGCTGACGGACACCGGAAGCCCGGCACCCGGGGCGTGGAGCGGCGAGGCCGCCCTCCGCGCCCCGGGCGCGTCAGAAGCGGTACGACACTACGGCCGGGTCATCCGCAGCACGTCCAGCGCCTCGTCCAGCTGCTCGACGGTGAGCCGCCCCTGTTCGACGTACCCCCGCTCCAGGACCACCTGACGGATGGTCTTCCGCTCGGCCAGCGCCTGCTTGGCGACCTTGGCCGCCTCCTCGTACCCGATGTACCGGTTCAGCGGCGTGACCACCGAGGGCGAGGACTCCGCGTACTCCCGGGCCCGTTCGACGTTGGCGGTGATGCCGTCCACCGTGCGGTCGGCGAGCAGCCGGGCGCTGTTGGCGAGTAGCCGCACCGACTCCAGCACGTTGCGGGCGATCACCGGCAGCATCACGTTGAGCTCGAAGTTCCCGCTCGCCCCGGCGACCGTGACGGTGGCGTCGTTGCCGATCACCTGGGCCGACACCATCAGCACCACCTCGGGCAGCACCGGGTTCACCTTGCCCGGCATGATCGACGAACCGGGCTGGAGGTCCGGCAGGGCGATCTCGCCGAGGCCGGTGCGCGGGCCGGAGCCCATCCACCGCAGGTCGTTCGCGATCTTGGTGAACCCGACCGCGACGGTCCGCAGCTGGCCGCTCAGCTCGACCAGGCCGTCCCGCGCGCCCTGGGCCTCGAAGTGGTCCCGGGCCTCGGTCAGCGGCAGGTCGGTGGCGCGGGCGACCTCCTCGATCACGGCCGCGGCGAACCCCGGCGGGGTGTTGATGCCGGTGCCCACCGCGGTGCCGCCGAGCGGGAGCTCGGCGACCCGGGGGAGGGTGGCCAGCAGCCGCTCCCGGCCGTGCCGGACCTGCGCCGCGTACCCGCCGAACTCCTGGCCGAGGGTGACCGGCGTGGCGTCCATCAGGTGCGTCCGGCCCGCCTTGACGACCTCCGCGAACTCCGCCGCCTTGCGCTCCAGCGCCTCCGCCAAGTGCTCCAGGGCCGGGATCAGGTCGTGGGTGACGGCGGCGGTGGCGGCGATGTGGATCGAGGACGGGAAGACGTCGTTGGACGACTGGCTGGCGTTGACGTGGTCGTTGGGGTGGACCGGCCGCCCCAGGCGCTCGCCGGCCAGGGTGGCGATCACCTCGTTGGTGTTCATGTTGGACGAGGTGCCCGAGCCGGTCTGGAACACGTCGACCGGGAACTCGGCGTCCCAGCGGCCCGCCGCCACCTCCTCGGCGGCGGAGACGATCGCGTCGGCGGTCTCCTCGTCCAGCACGCCGAGCCGGGCGTTGACCCGCGCGGCGGCGGCCTTGATCCGGGCCAGCGCGGCGATGTGCGCCCGCTCCAGGCGCTGGCCGGAGACCGGGAAGTTCTCCACCGCCCGCTGGGTCTGCGCCTGCCACTTCGCCTCGGCGGGCACCCGGACCTCGCCCATCGAGTCGTGCTCGATCCGGTACTCCCGCCGGTCCTGCTGCCGGTTCGCCTGCTCGTCGGCCATTGCGCGCCGCACCTCCTGGTCGGCCCGGGCGGGCGCCCGGCACCCCGGTCGTCGTCCGCCGGTGCGCCCGGGTGCCCGCCGCCGGGCCCTCGCTCTCGGTTCTGGGTCTCGCTGTCGATCACCACAGCCGCGCGCGGGCCCGGCGTATTTCCGCATCCGGGGACGACCTTCGGCATTCGACATTCGGCCAAGGAATGACGTCCGCCGGGCCGCCGTCCGCCGGGGGCGGTGCGGGCCGGGGTCGTGCTGGCCGGGGTCGTGCCGGACGAGGGCCGTCCCTCCCAGGGTGGCCCGGCCGCCCGCCGACCGCAGCCCGGCCCCATCTCCCGACGGCCCCCGGTGGGCGTGGGCTCAGGCCGTCGGCTTGCGCAGCTCCACCCGGACGATGCCGCCCGGCTCCTCGCCCGCCTGCCCGACCAGCGTCCCGTCCGGCGCCCAGACGCCGGAGCCGCCCGAGGTCGTCGCGAACTCGCCGCTGGCCCCCGCGCCGGTGGACATCACGCCCCACACCCCGTGCGTGACGGCCCGCTCGCGGGTGTGGCCGTCCCGTCGCTCCAGCTGCGACTCGCTGTCCCCGTACAGCGCCGAGGCGACGTACGCGTCGATCCCGAGCGCGGCGGTCCGCGCGGCGTGCCCGGGCTCGGCGACGTCGGCGCAGATCGCCAGGCCGAGCCGGAAGCCGTCCAGCTCCAGGACGGACGGCTCCTCGGCGGGCGTGAAGCGCTCGCCCTCCTGGCCGTGCAGGTGGATCTTGCGGCAGGCCAGCCCGACACCCTCGCCGCTGACGGCCAGGGTGGCGATGTACTCGCGCCGCCCGTCCGGGTCGGCCACCGGCGCGCCGACCAGCGCGACGCTGCCGGTCTCGGCGCAGGCCGCGACCAGCGGCGCGAGCCGGGCGTCGTCGACGGTGAGGGCGGGCGCCGCCAGGTCGTAGCCGGTGAGCGAGAACTCGGGGAAGACCACCAGCCGGGCCCCGGCCGCGCGGACGGTGGCGGCGTGCCGCTCGACGTTGACGGTGACGGTGTCGGGCCGCCCCGACTCGAAGCAGGCGGGCTGGGCGACGGCGACGGTCAGGGGCGCGGGCACGGTGAGGGCCTCCGAGGGGGTAGGTCGAGCCGATCAGGGGTGGCGATCACGATCAACCTATGAGCTGACCAAGAATCCGGGCAAGGTTCATACGTTCGAGTGAAGAGCAATAATCCGGCTCCACAACCGGAACGCCCGCTTCATAGGCTGACCCCGGTTCGGGGGAGAAGAACCGGACGACCGGACACAAGGGGCGGGCATGACGGCGGCAACGGAACGCGACGACAACCACGACGACAACCACCAGGACGACAGGGGCCTCAGCCGGCGCCGCCTCCTCGGCGCCTCCGCCGCGCTCGGCGCCGCCGCCTGGCTGCTGCGCGGAACCGTCGGCCCGGACAGCGCCCAGGCCGCCGCCCCGGTCCCGCCCGGCCTGCCCGCCGGCACCGAGCTCTACCAGCGCGTCTACCAGAACTGGTCCGGCGAGGTCCGCACCGACCAGCTCTGGACCTGCGCCCCGCGCACCCCCGAGGAACTGCCCGCGCTCGCCGACTGGGCCCGCGCCCGCGGCTGGCGCCTGCGCGCCCAGGGCTACCGCCACACCTGGGCGCCGCTCACCGTCGCCGACGGCACCCCCGAGGCGGCCCGGGTCCTGCTGCTGGACACCACCCGCCACCTCACCGCGATCAGCGCCGACGGCGCCACCAGCGTCCGGGTCCAGACCGGCGCCACCATGGAGGCGCTGCTGGCCCACCTGGCCGGGCGCGGCCTCGGCCTCACCGCCGTCCCCGCCCCCGGCGAACTCACCGTCGGCGGCGTGCTCGCGATCGGCGGCCACGGCACCGCCGTCCCCGCCGCCGGCGAGCTGCGGCCCGACGGGCACGGCTACGGCTCGGTCAGCAACCAGGTCACCCGGCTGACCGCCGTCGTCCTCGACCCGGCCACCGACCGGTACGTGCTGCGCACCTTCGACCGCGCCGAGGCGGACAGCGCCGCCTTCCTGGTCCACCTCGGCCGGGCGTTCCTCACCGAGGTGGTGCTCCGGGCCGGCTCCGACCGGCCGCTGCGCTGCGTCAGCCGCCTGGACATCCCGGCGACCGAACTCTTCGCCCGCCCGAGCGCGTCCGGCTCCTCCGGCGGTTCCTCGTCCGACGGCTCCGGTGGCCTGCTCGGCGGCCTGGTGGGCGGGTTGCTCGGCGGCGCCACCGGACCGCGCACCTTCGCCGAGTTCGTCGAACGCGACGGCCGCGCCGAGGCGATCTGGTTCGCCTACACCGACCGGCCCTGGCTGAAGACCTGGAGCGTCGCGCCGACCCGCCCGCTCGGCTCCCGCGCCGTCGACGAGCCCTACAACTACCCCTTCTCCGACTCGATCCCGGAGCCGGTCGCCCGACTGGCCGGCGACATCGTCGGCGGCGCCTGGGGATCGGCCCCGCTCTTCGGCCAACTCCAGTACCTGATCGCCAAGGTGGCGCTCACCGGCGACATCACCGACGTCCTGCTCTCCGGCGGGCTGATCCGCGACCTGCTCAACGGCGAGGTGCTCACCCACCTGCTGGCCGGCGGTCTGCGCTCCGACCTCTGGGGCCCCTCCCGCACCCTGCTCCAGTACGTCCGCCCCACCACCCTGCGGGTCACCGCCAACGGCTACGCGATCCTCGCCCGGCGTGCCGACCTCCAGTGGGTGGTGGCCGAATTCGCCGACCAGTACCGGACGTTGCTCGACGCCTACCGGGCGCGCGGCGAGTTCCCGGTGAACGGCGCGGTGGAGATCCGGGCCACCGGCCTGGACGACCCGGCCTGGTCCGGGGTGCCCGGCGCCCGGCCGCCGCTGCTCTCCGCGCTGCGCCCGCGCCCGGACCGTCCCGAGTGGGACACCGCCGTCTGGCTCGACGTGCTCGGCTTCCCCGGCACGCCCGGGCTGCACCGCTTCGGCCGCGACCTCGAACGCGCCCTGCTGCGCTCCTTCGACGGCACCCGGGCGGGCCTGCGCGTCGAGTGGTCCAAGGGCTGGGCCTACACCGAGGACGCGGCCTGGGCCGACGCCGACGTGCTGGACCGGGTCATCCCGGCCAGCCACCGGGACGGCGGCGGGCCCGGCTGGGACGAGGCGATCGCCGTCCTGGACCGCCACGACCCGTACCGGGTGTTCGGGAACCCGTTCCTGGACCGCCTGCTGAAGTCCTAGGCACCGCCGGAAGCACCGCCGGAAGCACCGGCAGTGCCGGAAGCGTCGGCAGTACCAGGAACGCCGGAACCGCCGACCGCCTGGGGAACGCTCAGGCGGTCGGCGCCGTCGGCAGCGCCTTGTAGTAGACGGTGGTCGCGTGCGGCCGTCCGGCCGGGTCGGTCGCGTAGTCCGGCACCGTGCCGACCCGGGTCCAGCCCGCCGACGCGTAGAGGCGCTCGGCGGGGCTGTCCGTCTCGGTGTCCAGCACCAGGGTCCGGATCCCGCGTCCGACGGCCGCCGACTCCAGCGCCGCGAGCAGCCGGCCGGCGAGGCCGCGGCCCCGGTCGGCCCGATGCACCATCAGCTTGGCCACCTCCGCCCGGTGCCGGCCGTTGGCCGGGGTGGCCGGACGCAGCTGCACCGTCCCGGCGACCCGTTCGCCCGCGTGCTCGCCCGGGCCCGCGTCCTCGCCCGGGCCCGCGTCCTCACCCGAGCCCGTATCGGCTCCCAAGCCCCCGTCGGCGCGGGCGACCCAGAGCAGCAGCCGCCCCGCCTCGACGTCCGGCGCCAGCGCCCGCCACCAGGCGGCCGCCTCCGCGCGGTCGAGCGGGCCGAGGAAGCCGAGCGAGGAGCCGCCGTCCACCGTGTCCGCGAGCAGCTCGCCCAGCGGCTCCGCCGAGTCGCGCAGTTCCTCCGCGGTCAGCGGCCGGATTGTGTACATGCTCACTCCCTCGTCTGCGCCCGCCACAAGAGCGGGCCGGTGCGGAATACTCGCCGGTACCCGAGGCCGCGACCGGTACTCGCCGCGCCGAGACTACAAGGAGCTTCAATGGCGAAGCCGACCAGGATCGACCCCGCCGACCTGCTCGCCGTCGGTGACCTGCTCACCGACGAGGAGCGGCTGATCCGCGACACCGTCCGCCGGTTCGCCGACGAGCGGATCCGCCCGCACATCGGCGACTGGTTCGAGCGCGGCGTCTTCCCGGCCCGCGAACTCGCCCCCGAGCTCGGCGCCCTCGGCGTGCTCGGCATGCACCTCGACGGCTACGGCTGCGCCGGCTCCAGCGCCGTCGCCTACGGGGTCGCCTGCATGGAACTGGAGGCCGCCGACTCCGGGCTGCGCAGCTTCGTCTCCGTCCAGGGCTCGCTGGCCATGCGCGCCATCCACGCCTACGGCTCGGAGGAGCAGAAGCAGCGCTGGCTGCCCGGCCTCGCCGCTGGCGAACTGATCGGCTGCTTCGCCCTCACCGAGCCGGACTTCGGCTCCGACCCGGCCAACATGCGCACCCGCGCCCGCCGCAAGGGCGCCGGCGAGGGCGCGGACTGGGTGCTCTCCGGCTCCAAGATGTGGATCACCAACGGCAGTATCTCCGACGTCGCCGTCGTCTGGGCGCAGACCGAGGACGGTGTCCGCGGCTTCCTGGTCGAGCCCGGCATGCCCGGCTTCACCGCCACCGACGTGCACGGCAAGCTGTCCCTGCGCGCCTCGGTGACCAGCGAGCTGGCCTTCGACGAGGTCGTCCTGCCCGCCGACGCCGTCCTGCCGGGCGTCACCGGCCTGCGCGGACCGCTCTCCTCCCTCAACGAGGCCCGCTACGGCATCCTCTGGGGCACCGTCGGCGCCGCCCGGGACTGCTACACCGCCGCCCTCGACTACGCGAAGAGCCGGATCCAGTTCGACCGCCCGATCGCCGGGTTTCAGCTGACCCAGCAGAAGCTCGTCGAGATGATGCTGGAGGTGGAGAAGTCCTACCTGGTCGCCCTGCGGATCGGCCGGCTCAAGGACGAGGGCGCGGCCCGCCCGGCCCACGTCAGCTTCGGCAAGCTCAACAACGTCCGCGCCGCGCTGGAGATCGCCCGCAGCGCCCGCACCGTGCTCGGCGCCAACGGCATCACCACCGAGTACCCGGTCCTGCGGCACGCCAACAACCTGGAGTCGGTGCTCACCTACGAGGGCACCAGCGAGATCCACACCCTCGTCCTCGGCGAGGCCATCACCGGCGAGTCCGCATACCGCTGATCCTCACGCCGTTGAAAACGGCTCGCCGTACGGGCCGTTCATGGCTAGCTTCAGTGACCATGAACGGCCCGACGACACCGCCCACGACCGCTCCGTCCGCCGCGACCACGGCGACCACGGTGACCACGACGATCGCCGCGACCACGGCGACCACCGCGACCACGGCGAGCACCGCGACCACGACGCTCTGGCGTCCCACCGGCCCGAAGGAGCTGGCCCTGGTCGAGGCGGCCGACTGGCGTGCCTGGCCGCCGCGTCTGCCCGATCAGCCGATCTTCTACCCGGTGCTGAACGAGGACTACGCGATCCGCATCGCCCGCGACTGGAACGTCCCCGCCTCCGGCGCCGGCTACGTCACCCGCTTCGAGGTCGAGACCGCCTTCCTCGCCCGCTACCCCGTCCGGCAGGCCGGCGGCCGCACCATCCTCGAACTCTGGGTCCCCGCCGAGGAGCTCCCCGAGTTCAACCGCCACCTCGTCGGCCGCATCGAGGTCACCCACGAGTTCCGCCCCCAGCGCTGACCCAGGCCCGCCACCATGAACCCCGTCCTCCTCACCTCCGCCCAGGACACCAGCACCACCCGGCTCCTCGCCGAGGCGGCCGGTGCCCGGGGGCTGGACACCGTCGTGCTCGCCCGGGGCGTCCCGGCCGGCGCGGACACCGTCGACCGGCTGGCCGGCCGACCCGTCCACTGGTACGGCGGGCCGCTGGCGGCCGCCCGGATCGCCGACCGGCTCGGCCTGGCCCTGCTCGAACCGGCCGACGACTGGCTCCCCGGGCTGCCGGAGGAGTTCACCGGCCGCCGGATCGAACTGACCACGCTCGCCGAGGCGTGGACGCTGCGCCGCCCGGCCTTCGTCAAGCCGCCCGCCGACAAGTCCCTGCCGCCGGCGGTCTACGCCGACGGCAGCCGCCTGCCGCGGACCGGCGAGCGGCTCGGCCCGGACACCCCCGTGCTGGTCAGCGACCCGGTGACGTTCGGCGCGGAGTACCGGCTCTTCGTCCTCGACGGTGCCGTGCGCACCGGCAGCCGCTACGCCCGGTTCGGCCGGCTCGACCCGGGACCGGTCACCACCGAGGCCGTCGCCTTCGCGAACCGGCTGCTCGCGGCCGTCGGCCCGAGCCTGCCGAGCGCCGTCGCGCTCGACGTCGGGACCCTGCTCGACCCGTACGACCCGGCCGAGCGCTGGGCCGTGGTGGAGGCCAACCTGCCGTGGTTCGCCCACTGCTACGCCGCCGATCCGGGGCGCGTCCTCGATGTGGTGCTCCGGGCAGCGGGCCCGGTGGACTCGCTGCGGCCCCGGGACCGCCGGTTCGTCCGGGGCGGGAGCGCCGCGGGCTGACGGCGCGAGGCGGTCAGCGGGTCAGCGGGCCTGCGGGGTGGTCCAGGGGAAGGGGGCGAGGTCGGGGGCGGTCCAGGTGGCGCGGGCCTGGGGGGTGGCGAGGGTCTCCGGGCGGTAGTGGCGGGTGAGCAGGTCCTTGTCGAGCAGCTCGGCGTGCCGGGCGGCGAAGGCGGCGAAGTCCGGCAGCTCCGGTCCGGCGTCGTGGTGGGCGACCAGTTCGACCCAGGCCCGGGTGAGCGTGACGTGGTACTTCTGCGGCGCGCCGGCGGCGGTGGCGACGCGTCGGATGCCGTCGCCGACGAGGGCGAGGGCCGCGGGCATGCCGACCCGGCGGATCGCCAGCCAGGTCAGGTGGACGTGCTCGCGGTGGCCGAAGCCGCCGCCGCCCGCCCGGACCTCGGCCATCAGCTCGTCGAAGACGGCGGCGTCGGGAGCGTCCGGGGCATCGGGGGTGTCAGGGGTGTCAGGGGTGGTGTCGATCATGAGGGCTCCTCCGCGAGGGCGCGCAGAACGGTGTGGAAGCCGGCCAGGGCCTCCTCGGGCAGGTGGGCGAGTGCCCGGGACTCCAGGCCGGCCAGGGTCCGCCGGATCGTTTCGGCGGCCACCCGGCCGGACGCGGTCAGCTCGATCACCACGACCCGCCGGTCGGTCGGACGGGCGCCGCGGGTGATGTGGCCGCGCCGTTCCAGCCGGTCCAGCACGCTGGTGAGGGTGGTCGGACGGGTGCCGGCGGCGGAGCCGAGCTCGGAGACGGTCCGGCTGTGGCCGTCGGCCAGGATCGCGAGCGCGTTGGTCTCGGAGGGGGTCAGATCGAGCCCGGCCAGCTCGGCCGCGAGGACCTGCAGCGTCACGTGGGTGGCGCGCTGCAGCGCGAGGATCGCCGAGCCCGGGGGCGGCGGTTCGAGGGATGAAGTCACGTAATCGGAATATACGAAATCGTAGGACCGGTGGCAAACCGTCCTCGGAGTCACTCTCGCGTCGCTTCCCGGCCCGCTCCGAGCCCGCCGGACGCCGTCCGGACACCCTCCGTTACCGGTCACGAAACCTGGCGGTCCGGTGGACGGTGAAGCATGGCGCGGTCGCCGGGAGCCCCGCCGCGGGCCCGGCCGACGCCCGCACCGCGAAAGGAACCGCCCCACCATGTCCATACCGCCGCCGCCTCGCCCCCGGGTCCTCGTCGTCGGGATCGACGGCGTCCGGTACGACCTGCTGGACCAGGTCCCGATGCCGAGGCTCGCGGAGGTCGCCGACGCCGGGTTCCTGGCCCCCGTCACGGTGGCGGAGGGCACGCCCACCATGTCCGGCCCCTGCTGGACCACCATCGTCACCGGCGTCGAACCCGCCAAGCACGGCGTCTGGGGCAACCACCTGGGCGGCAACCGCCTCGACGTCTTCCCCGACTTCACCACCCGACTGGCCCGCGGCGACCGCCGCCGCACCTTCGTCGCGGCCGGCTGGGACCCGCTGGTGATCGGCGAGTCCGGCGGACCGCTGTTCCGCGCGCCGGGCCGGCTCTGCTACGTCGCCCCCGCCGAGGACACCCCCGAGGCCTGGGAGGCCGTCGACGAGGAGGTCACCCGCGAGGCCGTCGACGTGCTGCGCGGCGCCGACCCGGAAGCGTCCTTCGTCTACCTCGGGGCCGTCGACGAGACCGCCCACTTCCTCGGCTGCGGCGAGGAGTACCGGGCCTCGATGCGCACCGCCGACGAGCGGCTCGGCCGGCTCCTCGACGCCGTCCGCGCCCGGCCCGGCCGCGCCGAGGAGGCGTGGACGGTCATCGTCGTCACCGACCACGGCCACGTCGACGCCGGCGGCCACGGCGGCCGCACCACCGAGGAGCGCACCGCCTGGGTCGCCTGCGCCGGCCCCGGCATCCCCGCCGCCCCGCCCACCGGGGAGATCCGCCACCCCGACGTCGCGGCCCAGGTCTACGCGTCCCTCGGCCGACCGATCGACCCGCACTGGACCCTGGACGGCCGCCCCTTCCCGGTGGCCGCCGCCGTGCCGGTCGCGGTGCCGGTCGCCGCGGCGGTCGCAGTGCCGGTCGCGGGCTGAGGGCGACGACGGCGTCCGGCAACCGGGTGGCCCGTGCACCCGGCCGGCCCCCGGCGGCCCGGACCGGGCTGCGCCCCGCCCCGGCCTGGGTCAGGCTCGACCGGGGCGAACCGTGCGGGGCGAGCCGTGCGGGTGGGCCGTGAGGGGCGAACCGAGTCGGGTGAACCACAGGCCCGCCGGGCGCGTGTACGTCTCAAGGTGGAGGACCTACCCCCTAAGGATGGCGGAAAGGTCACGACCTGTTGGTGACGCCCCGGCAGTACGGCACGGACCAGGATGGAACCACGACCTGAGGGCGGACCCCGGAACCACGGGACCGCAGGACGGGTCGGAAGCAGTGACAGTGCACGGCGGCAGCGGCAACGGCGAAAGCACGGCAGCGGCGGCACGGCAACGACAGCGCATCGGAGAGGGCAGACGGTCATGAACGGCATCGTGGGCAAGGTCGTACTCGGAGTGGCGGGCACCGGCATGGCCGTCGCCGTCGCCGCCGTGGCGGTCGGGCCGAGGGTCGCCGACTGGTACGACGGCCGGCACCAGGAGCAGTCCAGCTACTCCAGCGGCGGCGAGGCCAAGGCCGACCGCCGCTCGATGCCGACCTGGCTGCCCGACAACGCCTCGTCCGTCCGCTACCTGATGTCCACCACCGGCGACGACCGCCTGCTGCGCGCCACCCTCCCGGAGGGCCGACTGCCCGCCGGGTGCAAGACCGGCGAGGTCGGCAAGGGGACCCACCCGGTGCCGGTCACCCTCAAGGCGGGCTGGTTCCCGGAGGGCGTCACTTCGAAGATCACCGGCTCCTGCGGGCACTACAACGTCACCCTGACCGGCAACCAGCTCTACGCGTGGCAGGACGGCGCCGCCGTCCAGGCCGCCCTCCGGGCCGGGCAGCCCACGCGCTGACCGGCGGCGGGTGACCGTTCCGACGGCCGGTCCGATGGCAGGTGAGGGGGCGGGAATGGGCCGCGCGGCCCCACCCGACTGTCGGCGGACCGGGCCGCTGGGGTAGGACGGAGCGAGCACGACCTCCGTGCCCGTTCCGAGAGGAGCCCCATGCCTGGTCCGACCGCCGGCCCCGCCGGTGACACGTCGACCGCCCCCTCCACCCCCACCAGCTCGGCCGACGCCGGTCCCGGTACCGGCACCGCCGGCGGCTCGGGCTCCGGCCGCGCCACGGTCGCCGTCCTCGGCGGGCTGGTCGCCCTCGGCCCGCTCACCACCGACCTCTACCTGCCCGGCCTGCCCGCGATCGCCGAGGACCTCGCGGCCGAACCGGCCGCCGTCCAGCTCACTCTCACCTTCTCGATGTTCGGCGTCGCCGTCGGCCAGCTGATCTTCGGGCCGCTGAGCGACCGCTTCGGGCGCCGCCCGCCGCTGCTCGGCGGACTCGTCGTCTACACCCTCGCCAGCGTCCTGTGCGTGATCGCGCCCAACCTGCCCGTCCTGGTCGCCGGACGGTTCGTCCAGGGCGCGGCGGGCGCCGCCGGACTGGTCATCGGCCGTGCCGTCGCCCGGGACCGCTTCGAGGGCGTCGCGATGATCCGCTTCCTCGCCTCGATCACCCTGATATCCGGCCTCGCGCCGATCCTGGCCCCGCTGTTCGGCGCGCAGCTGCTCCGCGTCACCTCCTGGCGCGGGACGCTCGGCTCCCTCGCCGCGCTCGGGCTGCTGCTCACCCTGGTCGCCTACGGCGCGCTGCGCGAGACGCTCCCGCCCACCGCGCGGCACGGCGGCGGCCTGGTCACCACGCTGCGCACGATGGGCGGGCTCCTGCGCGAGCTGCCCTTCCTCGGGCTGGTGCTGACCAGCACCTTCTCCTTCGGCGCGCTGTTCGGCTACATCAGCGGCTCCTCGGTGGTGCTCCAGCACGTCTACCACGTCTCGCCGCAGACCTACAGCCTGCTGTTCGGCCTCAACTCGATCGCGATCGTCGGCATGACCCAGCTGAACGGCCGGGTCCTCGCCCCGCGCTTCACCGCCGGAGCGCTGATGACGGCGGGCCTCGGGGTGGCGATCGCCGCCGGGACGTCCCTGGTGCTCTTCACCGTCGTCTGGGACCTCGGGCTGGTCGCCGTCTGCGCCTCGCTGTTCGTGCTGATGGGCAGTCTCGGCATCGTCCTGCCGAACTCGGCCGCCCGCGCGCTGAGCATGGTCGCGCCGCAGTCCGCCGGCTCCGCCTCCGCGCTGCTCGGCACCGGCAACTTCCTCTGCGGCGCCGTCGTCGCCCCGCTCAGCAGCCTGGGCGGCAGCCCGTCGGCGATCCTGCTCGCGATCGTCGTCCTGAGCTGCGCTGTGCTCGCCGCCGCGTCCTACCTCGCGCTGTGCCCGCCGTGGCGGACCACCCCGGCCGACGCCCCGGAGCCGGCCGCCGCCTGATCCGGCCCGCGGGTCGTCGGCCCGCGCACCACCGGCCCGCACGCCCGCACGCCACCGGGGTGCCGCGACACGTGTCGCGGCACCCCGGCGGGTGTGGGAGGAGCGGGAGCGGCTGACGATTGACAGCTGACGATATCTGTTAGCTGTCAACTGTCATCCGTCAGCTGAAATCTGTCAGCTGTCAGTTGTCAGCCGCCGACTGTCATCGGCCATCGTCAGGCGATGGAGAAGTCGTCGCCGAAGACGGTGCCCTGGCCGTACCAGCCGTGCAGGTACACCGTCACCGTGCCGGAGGCGCCGGTGGTGAACGGGACGGTGAGCTTGGTCCAGCCGGAGGCGTTGGTCCAGGCGGAGCCGGTGGCGCCGCCGCTCACGCCGACGTACGCGTAGCTGCCCTGGACCCAGCCGGTCAGCGTGTACGCCTTGTTGGGCGCCAGCGTGACGGTCTGGGCGCACTGGCCGGTCTGCGCCGGGCCGGCCGCCGCCTGGAGCGCGTACGAGCCGGAGTGGACCGGGGTGCTCACCACGGCGCCGCCGCTCTGGCAGGTCCACGGACCCAGGCTGCCGGTCTCCAGGCCGCCGTTCACCAGACCGCCCGGCGGCGTGACACCCGTGACGGTCAGCGCGTAGCTGCCGGTGTGGGTGCCGGACGGGGCGGTGCCGGTGATGGTGAGCGGGTAGGTGCCCGGCGTGGTGGCCGCGGTGGTGGTGATGTTGAGGGTGGCGGGGGAGCCGGCGGTGACGCTGCCCGGGGTGACCGTGGCGGTCACGCCGGTCGGCGCGCCGGTGACGGTCAGATTGATGTTCTGGGCGGAGCCGGCGATCACCGCGGTGGAGATGGTCGCGCTGGTCGACGAACCGGCCGCCACCGTGCCGGAGTTGGGGTTGACGACGATCGAGAAGTCGTTGCCCGGCTGAGTGCTCGTCACCTTCAGCGTGTAGGTGCTGGTGTGGGTGCCCGAGGTGCCGGTGCCGGTGATGGTGAGCGGGTAGGTACCGGCGGCGGTCGCCGCGGTGGTGGTGATGTTGAGGGTGGCGGGGGAGCCGGCGGTGACGCTGCCCGGGGTGACCGTGGCGGTCACGCCGGCCGGTGCGCCGGCGACGGTGAGGTTGACGTTCTGGGCGGAGCCCGAGGTCACGGCGGTGGAGATGGTCGCGCTGGTCGACGAACCAGCGGCAACCGTGCCGGAGTTGGGACTGACCCCGACCGAGAAGTCGTTGCCCGGCTGGGTGTTGCTGGTGAACGGCGCGAAGATCTTGGTGAAGTCCCAGGTGTTCTGGGCGATCCCGGAGCAGTCGTCCCGCGCGGTGGAACCGGGGCAGCCGCCGTTGTCGCGCTGCAGCGCCCAGAAGGACAGCGTGTTGATCCCCTTCGCCACCGCCCAGTTGTAGACGGTGGTCGCGTTGGCGAGCGTGAAGGTCTCGGCCGGGCCGAAGTCGTCGACGCCGATCATCTCGATGATGCCGATCGAACCCCACAGCTGGGCGGGGGTCTTGCCCGGGTACAGCTTGGCCAGCTGGTTGTAGAGGCCGTTCGCCGCCGTCTGGGTGTCGGCGGCCATGTCGTGGGCCTGGTTGTCGTAGTAGTCGAACGTCATCATGTTGACGACGTCGATCTTGGCGTTGTTGGTGACGGCGTTCTTCAGCACCGCGAGCCCGCTGGCGGCGAGGCCGGTGGGCGTGGTCGGCAGGGTGTAGGAGAACTGGATCTGCCGGCCGTTGGCGGCGGCCCAGTCCTGGACCAGCTTGATCGCCTTGTTGCGGCGGTCGATGCCGGCGGTGTTGTTCAGCGAGTTGTCCTCGATGTCGAGGTCGATCCGGCTGATCTCGTACGTGGTGATGAGGTTCTCGAACGCGGCGGCGATCTGGTTGACGTCGGTGCAGCTGTCGGCCAGTTCGGTGCCGGTGTTGTCGGCGGTGTAGCCGCCGAACGACGGGATCACGTCGCCGCCGTTGGCGCGGATGGTGGCGAAGTCCGCGCCGAACGAGGACTGGGCGACCGGCAGTGAGGTGTCGCCGTTCCAGTACGGCGTGCAGGAGCCCTTGGAGGCGGCCTGCAGGAACGCCATCGTCAGGTGCTTGGCACCGGACTGGGCGGCCAGTGTGGCGGGGCTCTGGCCGACCCAGGCCTCGAAGTAGGGGGCGAACACCCGGGTCGGCAGCGGCGTGGCCGCGGTGCCGGCGGTGGTGACGGTGGCCGTGGGGGTGGCGGGCGTCGCGCCGGCGGTGGCGGAGCCGGCGACCAGGCCGGCCGAGGCGGCGAGCGTGACGCAGGCCGTCACGGCGGCCTGGATCGTTCTGCGTAGACGCATGGTTTCTCCAACAGACGTGGTGGGGCTGGGCGTTGGTGAAGCGTGCGGAACAGCGCGGGGGAGCCGGGGAACTGTGGATCCGTACGGCGGGACGGTGGCGCGGGGGGTGTGCGGCCCCCGGGCTCGTGGCACGGCGAACGGCGGTGCGCTGGCGCGTGAACGCGGGCACGCCGTGACGGGGCCTGGGGGCGGAGCTGAGCTGGGCAGGGCAGAGCTGTGCCTCAGCCGCCGGTGGTCACACCCCCACAGTGCATCCCGGTCGGATCGACATGCATATGGTTGGACTAGACCAGTCGTCTGTCAAGGGTCCTAACAGTTCGTCGGCGGAGCACGGAGGTTGGCTGGAGGATTGTCCTCCGTTGAACAATCCGGTTGTGGTGGGCATGGCCGCTCCGACATCATCGGAGTCATGCGAGACCTCTACTGGAAGCTCGACGCGAAGGGCGGCTGCCGCCCGCAAGGGTGAGCACCCCGCACGCCGCCGCCGACCGGCGGCCGGAACGCGCGCCACCCACACGGCGATGGTGGCGACGCGGATCCCCGGAACCTCGTTGTGGCGCCTGCCTCGCGCGCGGGCGTCATCCACCTGCACTACGCCTTCGAGGGCTGTGCGCCCAACCGCGCGCTCAACCCCGTGCCCAACCGCGCGCCCCGCACGTCCACGCCTGCCGACGCGAGCCCACGCGCTCCCGTGCCCGTGAGTCCCGCACGCCCAGATCTCTGAACGTCCGCCGACCGGTGCGGCGTCATGCCCCTACATCCGCGAACCCTCAGGAGGGGAGGTCATCATGTTCTTCATCTCGTCCGATGAGAAGGACACCGCCTGGAGCCTGGTCTGAGCCCAGCGGTCTGTGCCGTGGCCGCGCGGTGGTCATCGCGCGCGGCCACGGCCGGCCCGGCGCTCAGGACACCGGGCCATTCGGGGGCCCACCTGACCGGCTCAGGCCGGCGGGCAGAGGGTGGTGCGCAGCGCGTCGAGGATCTTCTCCGCCTTCTCGGTTCCGAAACCCTGCGGGTGGTCGGGGGCGGTGAAGCGCTGGTTGGCCAGTTCGACCAACTTGGCGCGGTCCTTGGGGAACTGGTACATCGACTGGCACTGGTTCCGGGCCCGGTCGATCGCCTGGTCCGGCTTTCCGCCGACGATCGCGGGATCGATCGCGTCCAGCGCGCCGATCAGCAGCGCGGTGACGTCGGCGGCGGGCTTGCTGGGCAGTCCGGCGCCGGCGGGCGGCGCCGGCTTCGGCGCGGCCTGGGTGGCCGGGGCGTCGGGCGCGTCGGTGCCGGCCGAGGGGGACGACCGGCACCGCGCCCACCCCGGGCGCCCCGGCCTCC
>NZ_JBFBDO010000074.1:0-42548 GCF_040683335.1 Kitasatospora sp. NPDC093806 | reverse complement strand
CGGGGCGGCGGTGGGGGCGGGCGTCGGCAGGGGTGTGGGCAGGGGCGTGGCGGCGACGACCGCGGTCGGGGCCTCCAGCCGCGCGGTCGCGGCCGGCACCAGGAGCGTCCGGGCCTCGCCGGTCTGCGTCCACGCCTGTGCCTGTGCCTGCGACGGCGACGGCGACGGCGACGGCGACGGCGTGGGGAAGCCGGACGGGTCCGCGAGGTCCGCGAGGTCCACGTGGCCGGCGAGCTCGGCGTGCCGGGCCAGGTCGGCGCCGATCTGCCGGGGCAGCCAGTCGTCGCTGAACCGCAGCCGCCCGCCGACCGCGGGGTGCCGGTGGACCGCCTCGATCAGCTGGGCGGTGCTGGGCCGCGCCTCGGGCTGCTTGGCGAGGCAGTACCCGACGAGCTCGGCGACCCCCGGCGGCAGCAGGTCGAGGTCCGGCTCGGTGTGGACGGCCCGGTACAGCGCACCCGCCTCCGGCCCGTCGCCGAACGGCGGGTTGCCGCCGGCGATGTAGGTGGCGAGCGCGCCGAGCGCGAAGATGTCGGTGGCGGCGGTGGCGGGCAGGCCGAGCGCCTGCTCCGGGGCCATGAAGCCGGGCGAGCCGACCCGCAGCCCGGTGCCGGTCAGGGCGACCGCGTCGGCGGCCCGGGCGATCCCGAAGTCGATCACGCGCGGGCCGTCGGGGGCGAGCAGGACGTTGGCCGGCTTCAGGTCGCGGTGGACCACCCCGGCGGCGTGGATCGCCTGGAGCGCCTCGGCGATGCCGGCGATCAGCAGCAGCACGGTGCGCTCCGGCAGCGGGCCGTACTGCCGCACCACCTGCTGGAGCGAGGGACCGGCCACGTACGCGGTGGCGAGCCAGGGCACGGCGGCGTCCACCCCGGCGTCGACCACCTGGGCGGTGTACAGCCCGTGGATCAGCCGGGCGCTGGCCACCTCCTGGGCGAAGCGGTCGCGGAACTCGGGGTCCTCGGCGAGTTCCGGGCGGACCACCTTGAGCGCGACGGGCCGGCCGCCCGGGGTGTAGGAGAGGTAGACCCGCCCCATGCCGCCCGCGCCCAGCCGCGCGTGCAGGCGGTAGCCGCCGACCTCGGTGGGGTCGTCGGCGGTGAGCGGCTGGAGGCTCTGCGGCGGCACGGTGCCGGCCTGGTCCGGGGACATGAGGTGCTCTTTCGGCGGAGGGTGGTGCGCGCCGACTGCGGCACCCGACACGGGACGCGTTCCCGACCGAGGGCGCCTTCCGGGCGACTGGGTACCGGGTAGTTTATAGAGAGCGTCAGGCTCTGCCCACCGCCGCCTCCCCTACGGAGCGTGACGAACGCCGGATCCGGGGCCGTTCCCGGGCGGTGCGACCACGGAGCAGTGGGACGCGGACGCGGCCGGGCTGAGGGTCGGATCAGGAGGGCGGCCTGATCTTGGTGGCGGTACCCGGGTAGGGTGATGCCTTGTGGCCAGTCGTAAAACGTCAATTCTGGAAGCGTCCGCGCGGGTGATCGCCCGGCGCGGGGTCCGCGGGCTGCGGGTCGAGGAACTCGCCGCCGAGGCGGGGGTGTCCACCGCGCTGATCTACTACCACTTCAAGGACCGCACCGGGATCCTGCGGCAGACGCTGGAGTTCATCAACGACCGCGCCGAACGGTACACCACCGAGCGTGACCCGGACGCCGATCCGCTCACCCCGGGTGAGGAACTGGAGCAGACGCTGCTGCTGGAGCTCCAGGACACCGTGGAGGTGCGGGAGAACAGCACGGCCTGGGGCGAGCTGCGGGCGAGCGCCGTCTTCGACGAGACGCTCCGCGAGGACCTGGCCCGGGCCACCCTGGTCTGGGTACAGGAGGTCGCCGATCTGCTGGGCCAGGTCCGGCCGATGTCCTCGGCGGTGGCCCTGGCCGGCGCGGCCGAGCGGCTCACGGCGCTGCTGGAGGGCCTGAGCACCCGCTGGCTCAGCGGCACCCTGCCGCTCACCCACGCCCGCGCGCTGATGGCCGAGGCGATCGAGGGCGAAGTGGCGCGGCTCGGCCGCTGACCCGGGCCGCCGCACGGCGGCCCGGACCCCCTCCCCCGACGGAGGGGGTTCGTGTCGTCTCAGATCTTGACTGAATATTCAGTTAGTGTGACTCTTGGCCCCGGCGGAAGGAACCGCATTCCGCCGCTCGATCTGGAGACGCACCATGAGCCACCACCTTCACCCGAGCCACGACGACGGCCCCTGGGTCCCCGCGGACGACGTCCCGCACGCACGCACCTGGATGTCCTGGCCCACCCGCCGGTCGGTCTGGGGCCTGAAGCTCGGCGGCGTGCAGGAGGACATCGCGCTGATCGCGCAGACGATCGCCCGCTACGAGCCGGTGGTGATGTGCGCGCCGGACGACCACACCGCGAAGAAGGCCCGGTCCTGGTGCGGCCCGCAGGTGGAGGTGATCACCGCGATCCCGACCGACGACCTGTGGATGCGCGACATCGCCCCGGTGTTCCGCCGTGACGGCCGCGGCGGCCTGGAGGCCGTCGTCCTCAACTTCAACGGCTGGGGCAACAAGCAGGTCCACGACGACGACGCGCTCGCCGCCGAGCGGATCGCGGTCCGCCGCGGCCTGCGCTACAGCTACGCGGACTTCGTCGGCGAGGGCGGCGCGGTGGAGACCGACGGCGACGGCACGGTGATGGCCACCGAGAGCAGCCTGGTCAACAAGAACCGCAACAAGGGCATGAGCCGCGACGAGATCGAGGACGCCGTCCTGGAGGCGTACGGCGCCGACAAGATGATCTGGCTGCCCGGGATCAAGGGCGAGGACATCACCGACGACCACGTGGACGTCACCTCGCGGTTCATCCGGCCGGGCGTGGTGATGGTCCAGCTGCCGCCGCCGGACCGCAACGACGTCTGGGCCCGCGACGCCCGCGAGCAGTTCGCGATCCTGGCCGCCGCCACCGACGCGCACGGCCGCCGGCTCCAGGTCATCGCGGTGCACGGACCGGACACCGTCCGCTCCCGCAGCTCGACCTTCGTCGACTCCTACCTCAACTTCCACGTCGTCAACGGCGCGGTGATCACCGCCCAGTTCGGCGACCACGCCAAGGACGAGGCCGCCCGGCAGACCCTCGCCGCCGCCTTCCCGGGGCGCGAGGTCGTCCAGCTCGACGTCGACCGCCTGATGGGCGGGGGCGGCGGCATCCACTGCTCCACCATGCACGAACCGCTGCCCTAGCGACACCGCCGCCCCGGCGGCACCGCCGTCCCGCGACCGCACCGCCGGGCGGCCCCGAACCACCCGCTCCACCCGCACCACGTCAGGAGAACCACCCTCGTGCTCACCCCTGCCACCTCCCGCCGGACCGTCCTGCGCTCGCTCGCCGGCGCGGGCGTCCTCGCGCTCGGTCTGACCGCCTGCACGGAACTCGACGAGGTCCTCGACGATCCCGCCCAGCCCTCGCAGCAGCCCGGCACCCCGGGCACCCCGGGCGCCACCGGCAACCCGGCCCCGTCCGGCGCCCGCCGGTTCGGCGCCGAGTGGGACCAGCACGCCCGGACCTTCATGTGCTGGCCCGCCTCGGAGAACGTCTGGGGCGAGATGCTCGGCGACGTCCGCAAGGACATCGCGGGGCTGGCCGCGGCCATCGCGGCCCGCGAGCCGGTCACCCTGCTGGCCCGGCCCGAGCAGAAGGACGCGGCCCAGAAGGCCTGCGGCTCGGCGGTCGAGGTCGTCCCGGTCCCGGTGGACGACCTGTGGGCCCGCGACACCCTGCCGGTCTTCGTCGAGGAGGGCGGCAAGGTCAAGGGCGTCGACTTCAACTTCAACGGGTGGGGCAAGAAGCAGCAGCACGGCAACGACGGCAAGCTGGCCCGCGCGGTGCTGGCCAGGACCGGCGCCGAGCGGATCGAGACCCGGCTGACCGGCGAGGGCGGCTCCTTCGAGACCGACGGGCTGGGCACGCTGCTGGTCACCGAGAGCTCGGTGGTCAACGACAACCGCAACCCCGGGATGACCCGCGACCAAGTCGAGGCCGAGCTGAAGCAGGCGCTCGGCGTCACCAAGGTGATCTGGCTGGCGGGCGTCAAGGGCAAGGACATCACCGACGCGCACGTCGACTGCCTGACCCGCTTCGTCGCCCCCGGTGTCGTCCTGCTCGACCAGGCCTTCCCCGACTCGCCGGCCGACGTCTGGTCCCGCTCGGCCGACCAGGCGCGCGGCGTCTTCAAGAACGCCACCGACGCGCGCGGCAAGAAGCTGGAGGTCATCGAGCTCCAGCAGCCCGACCCGGACAAGATCACCGGGCGCGGCGACGCCTTCGTCTCCTCCTACATGAACTTCTACATCGGCTCGAAGGGCGTCTACCTGCCCAAGTTCGGTGACGCCAGGGCCGACGACCGCGCCCAGCAGATCATGAAGGAGCACTTCCCCGACCGGGAGATCGTCCCGGTCCGGATCGACGCGATCGCCGCCGGCGGTGGCGGCATCCACTGCGCGACCCACGATCTCCCCGCGACGGCGGGGTGAAACCACCGGGAGGGGGTCGACTCCGCTGCCCTGAGCCGACCCCCTCCCGGTGTCGACCATGACGTCGAGCACGGCGTCGGCCGACGTGCCGGCCCGGGCCGCGACGTACCGGCCCGGGCCTCAACGCGGCGTCAACTCGGCCTCGACCGCCTCCCGCAGGACCCGTTGCGCCTGCTCCAACGGGAGCGAACCACTCAGCCAGCGCACGCTGAGGCCTTCGAGCAGCGTGGTCAGCCGTTCGGCGGCGGCCGCGTGCGCCGGGGCGGTGCCGGCCGGGTCCGCCTGGCCGAGGAGCATCGCGATCTCGTGCACCCAGGCGTGGGTGGCCCGGGCCAGGTCCTCGCGCAGGTCCCCGTCGAACACCGCGCTGGCCCGCAACTCCCCCCAGGCGGTGCTGTTCTCGCGCACCTCCGGGGTGTCCTGGAGTTCCAGCAGCAGGGCCTGCACCAGGTCGTCCCGGGGGTCGTCCGGACGGCACTCGGCGGCGCCGCGCTCGGTGGTGTAGCGCTCGGCGCGGTCGCCGATGAATCCGAGGGTCTCGCGCAACAGCGCGGCCCGGTCGGCGAAGTGGTAGTAGATCAGCGCGGCGGAGACGCCCGCCTCCGCCGCGAGTTCGCCGACCCGGAGCCCGCGCACACCGCGCCGGGCGATCACGCGGGTCGCCGCCGTGAGTATCTCTGTTCGTCGATCCGACACGAGCGACCACCCTACCTCGGATTCTGACCGAAAAGTCAGCAAGCTCTCCACTTCCTCGCTGCGACCTCCAGCTCTTCAACACATCCAGTCCGATCTATTGACTGAATTTTCAGTTCGGTGGAGGATGCGGGCTACCCCCCACGCCTCCCACCCGATCCAGGGAGACCACATGACCACCCCGAACACCCCCACCGGCTCCACCAGCTCCACCAGCCCCACCCGGCGCCGGATCCTCCAGGTCGGTGCCGCCGCGGTCCCCGCGCTCGCCCTCGGCGCGGCCCTGCCCGGCACCGCCCGCGCGGCCACCGGGCAGAGCGCCGACGCGGCCGCCGCCCCGGCGACGCTGCGGATGCCCGTCGAGCACGACCGGCACGTGCGCACCTTCATGGCCTGGCCGGCCCTCTCCAGCGTCTGGCGCGACGGCCTGCGCGCCGTGCGCAACGACATCGCCCGGGTCGCCTATGAGATCTCCCGCTACGAGCCGGTCGTCATGCTCGCCCGGCCCGGCCAGGCGGCCGACGCCCGCTACCGGCTCGGCGGCGGCGCCTACCACCGGATCAGCGTCGTCGAGATCCCCAACGACGACCTGTGGATCCGCGACTTCGGCCCGACCTTCCTGGTCGCCCCCGGCCGGATCGCCGGCCTGGACACCAACTTCAACGGCTGGGGCAAGAGCGGCACGGACTACTACCAGCCCTACCGCAACGACGCCGCGGCCGCCGCCTCCCTGCTCTACGACTACGGCGTCGACCGGATCCGGGCCCCGTTCGTCGGCGAGGGCGGCTCCCTGGAGACCGACGGCCAGGGCACCCTGCTGGCCACCGTCAGCTCGCTGGTCAACCCCAACCGCAACCCGGGGATGAGCCAGGACGACGTCGAGTGCGCCCTCAAGCAGTCCCTCGGCGTCGACAAGGTGATCTGGGTGCCCGGGCTGGCCGGCAAGGACATCACCGACTGCCACATCGACTGCCTGGCCCGCTTCATCGCCCCCGGCCGGGTCATGCTCGACCAGCCCGGCCCCGGCGCCAAGGCCCCGTGGACCGACGTCTACGAGGAGACCAAGCGCATCCTGCGCTCGGCGACCGACGCGCGGGGCCGCCGGCTCACCATCACCGAGCTCCCCGGCCCCGACCGTGCGGAGATCCGCGGCCGCGGCAAGGAGTTCCTCTCCAGCTACACCAACTACTACACCCCCAACGGCGCCGTCCTGGTGCCCCAGTTCGGCGACTACTACGCCGACGCGAAGGCCTACTCGATCCTCCAGGCCGCCTACCCGGACCGCGACATCGTCCAGGTCAACATCGACACCATCGCGAGCGGCGGCGGCGGCATCCACTGCGCCACCCAGTCCCAGCCCGCCGTTCCGCCGGCCGTCTGACCTCCCGCCGGCCGGGCGGCCGACCGTCCGGCCGGCCCCTCGGCCGACACCCCCTCCCGAACCCTCCCGAACCAGGAAGAGAACCACCATGACCTACCGCATGCCCGCCGAGTGGACCGAGCACCAGGGCTGCCTGATGGCCTGGCCCACCCGCCCGGAACTGTGGGGCGCCGTCCTCGCCGAGGCCAAGCAGGAGTACGCCGCCGTGGCCCGGGCCATCGCCGCGTTCGAGCCGGTGACCATGGTCGCCCCGCCCGGCCACGGCGAGGAGGCCCGCGAGCTGTGCGGCCCCGGCGACATCACCGTGCTGGAACTGCCGATCGACGACTCCTGGTTCCGCGACTCCGCGCCGATCTTCGTGCTCGACGAGACCGGCCGCCGGGCCGGCGTCGACTTCCGCTTCAACGCCTGGGGCGGCAAGCACCACCCGTGGGACGCCGACGACCGGATCAGCTCGCTGCTGCTGGAGCAGCTCGACGTCCCCGCCGTCCGCTCCGAGATGATCCTCGAAGGCGGCGCGATCACCGTCGACGGCGAGGGCACCCTCATCACCACCGAGCAGTGCCTGCTCCACCCCAACCGCAACCCGGGGATGAGCCGCGAGGAGATCGAGGCCGAGCTCAAGGCCCGGCTCGGCGTCAGCAAGGTGATCTGGCTGCCCTACGGCGGCCTGCTGGACACCGAGACCGACGGCCACGTGGACGGCGTCTGCGCGTTCGCCGCCCCCGGCCGGGTCGTGGTGCAGCTCCCGGCCGACCCCGCCCACCCCGACTACGCCCGGATGCGGGCCAACCGCGCCGTGCTGGAGGCGAGCACCGACGCGAAGGGCCGCCCGTTCGAGATCGTCGAGGTGCCGCAGGCGGCGTTCGTCGAGATCGGCGGCCAGGAGGTCGAGGTCGGGTACCTCAACCACTACCTGGCCAACGGCGCGGTCATCGTCCCGGTCGCCGACCACCCGGAGGACGAGGGCGCCCTCGCCGTCCTCACCGCGGCGTACCCCGACCGCAAGGTGGTCGGCGTCCGGGCCCGCGCGCTCGCCTGGGGCGGCGGCGGCGTCCACTGCATCACCCAGCAGCTCCCCAGCGCACGCTGAGCCCACGCCGGTCCCGTCGAAACGGAACTCCCACCCTCATGCACCGCACCCCCACCCGCAGACGGCGGCTCCTCGCCACCGCGCTGCTCGCCACCGCCGCGCTGGTGGCCGCCTGTTCGGGCCCACCACGCGGCGGCTCGGACACCGCCACCGTCGAGCTGTCGCCGGGCACCCCGCCGGCCAAGGGCGAGCTCGACTCCTTCAGCTGGGCCCTGTACGCGGAGCCGCCCACGCTGGACTACACCGCCGCCTTCGACTACCCGCAGAACACGGTCCTCTCCAACGTCTGCGAGAGCCTGATGCGCTGGACGCCCCAGCTCACCCTGGCCCCCGGGCTGGCCGAGAAGGCGAGCAGCCCCGACCCGACCACCTGGGTCTACGACCTGCGCTCCGGCGTGCGCTTCCACGACGGCTCGGTGATGACCGCCGACGACGTGGTGTACAGCCTGGGCCGGCAGACCAACCCGGACAACGCGGCCGCCTGGGCGCAGGTGTTCCAGAACGTCGACACGATCACCAAGACCGGCCCGCTCCAGGTCACCGTCAAGCTCAAGCAGCCCGACTCCCAGTTCCCGCAGTACATGGCGACCGCCGCCGGGGTGGTCGCCGCCAAGGCGGGCGTCGAGGCGGCCGGCCGGGACTACGGCACCAGCGGCGGCCTGGACTGCACCGGACCGTTCAAGCTCGGCGCCTGGAACAAGGGCCAGTCGATCGAGCTCCAGCGCTTCGACGGCTACTGGGGCGCCAAGGCGAAGTCCGCCAAGGTCGTGTTCAACTTCCTCACCGACCCGTCCGCGCGCACCAACGCCCTGCTCAGCGGCGAGGTCGACGGCGGCTACCTGATCCCCACCGAGAGCTACGAGCGGCTGCGCCGAAGCGGCGTCGGCACGCTCTACTTCGGCGAGGGCCTGAGCACCGTCAACGTCAACGTCACCAACCTGCAGGGCCCGCTCGGCGACGTCCGGGTCCGGCGCGCGCTGTCGCTCGCTCTCGACCGCTCCGGCTTCGTGCGCACCGGCCTCGGCGGCGCGGGCACCGTCACCGGCTCGCTCACCACCCGGGCCGCCTGGGCCGGCGCCCCCGAGCACGTCCGCTCCGACGCCTTCACGCACCTGACGCCGACCGCCCAGGACATCGACCAGGCCAAGGCCCTGGTCCAGGAGGCCGGCGCGACCGGGCGCACCCTCACCATCGCCACCAGCACCATCGGCCAGGACGTCGCGCTGCTCGCCACCGCCGTGCAGGCCGCGGGCGCCAAGATCGGCCTGGACGTCCGGCTGAAGACGATCGCCCCGAACGCCTTCACCTCGCTGTTCACCGACCCCAAGGCGCGCGAGGGCCTGGACATGTTCCCGGAGACGTACTACGACTCCATCACCGACCCGCTCGACCTGCTGGCCAACTTCAAGACCGGCGCGTACCAGAACTTCGGCGGCTACAGCGACCCGGCCTACGACGAGCTGGTCGACCACGCCATCGCCGCCACCGACTCGACGGAGCGCGCCGTCGTCGAGGCCAAGCTGCAGCGGACCGCGTCCGAGCAGCTGCTGTGGATCCCGGTCGCCGAGTGGCCCACCGCCGTCTTCCTCGGCAAGCGGATCACCGGTGCCCCGACCACCATCTCCTACCTGTACCACCCGTGGGCGGCCGATGTGGGGGCCGCCCGGTGAGCTTCCTCAGATTCGCCGGCCGACGGCTGCTGGAGATGGCCGTCACCCTGCTCGGCGCCTCGTTCGTGGTCTTCGGCGCGCTCTACCTGGCGCCGGGCAGTCCGGCGAGCTTCCTGCTCTCGGGGCGGTCCGCCTCCCCGGCCGCCCTGGCGGCGATCAACGAGCAGTACCACCTGGACGACCCGTTCCTGGTGCGCTACCTGCGCTGGCTCGGCCAGGTCGTCCAGGGCGACTTCGGCCGCTCGATCACCTACCGCACCGACGTCTCCCGGCTGCTCGCCGACCGGCTGCCGGCCACGCTGCTGCTGGTCACGATGGCCCTGGTCGTGGTCGCGGTGGTCGGCCTGCTGCTCGGCTGGATCGGCGCGGTGCGCGGCGGCGCGGTGGACTCCGCCATCCTGGTGTCCACCACGGTAGCGGTCGGCACCCCCTCCTTCGTCGCGGCGGTCCTGCTGCAGGGCCTGTTCGCGGTGAAGCTGGGCTGGTTCCCCAGCGGCGGCGCCGGGGACGGCCTGCTCGACATGGTCTGGCACCTCGCGCTGCCCTCGGTCGCGCTCGCGCTCTACCTGATCGGCATGCTGGCCCGGGTCACCCGGGCCGCCATGCTGGAGGCGCTCGACGGCGAGCACGTCACGGTGGCACTCAGCCGGGGCGTCCCGGAGCGGGAGGTGATCCGGCGGCACGTGTTCCGCAACTCGCTGGGCACCGTGCTGACCGCCGGCGGCCTGATCGTCTCCACCCTGCTGGTCTGCACGATCCTGGTGGAGTCCGCGTTCAGCGTCGGCGGGATCGGCCAGCTCCTCGAACTGGCCACCACGACCAAGGACTTCCCGACCGTCCAGGCCGTCTCGCTGCTGATCGTCGCCCTCTTCATGGTGGTGAACCTCATCGTGGACCTGCTCCACCCGCTGGTCGACCCCCGGGTCACCCTCGGTGAGCGGAGGGCGGACGCATGAGCGCCGTCCTCACCCGCCGGCCCGGCCTCGGCCGGATCCGCACCGCCCGCGCCCCGCTGTACGCCGCCTGCCTCGGCTTCGCCGTCCTGGTGGTGCTCGGCGCGCTGCTCGCCCCCTGGCTCACGCCCGCCGACCCGAACGCCGTCGACCTCGGCAACGCCCTGGCCGGCCCCTCGGCGGAGCACCTGTTCGGCGCGGACGCGGCCGGCCGGGACACCCTGGCCCGGCTGCTGACCGGCGCCCGCACCTCGCTGCTCGGCCCGCTCGGCGTCGTGGTCTTCTCCACCGTCGCCGGGGTGGCCGTCGGCCTCGCCGCCGGCTGGCGGGGCGGTCGGCTGGACGCGGTGCTCTCCCGGGGCACCGAGCTGGTCTTCGCCTTCCCCGGCATGCTGCTGGCCATCCTGATCGTCTCGGTGTACGGCGAGGGCCTGCTCGCGCCGGTGCTCGCCCTCGCGGTCGCCTACCTGCCCTACGTCAGCCGGCTCACCCGCTCGCTGGTGCTGGCCGAACGCCGCCGGCCGTACGTCAGCGCGTACCAGGTCCAGGGGCACTCCGGGCTGCAGATCTGCCTGCGGCACGTACTGCCGAACATCGCCCCGATCGTCCTCGCCCAGTCCACCGTCAACTTCGGCTACGCGCTGATGGACCTGGCCGGCCTCTCCTTCCTCGGCCTCGGCGTCCCGGCGCTGACCCCGGACTGGGGCCGGATGGTCTTCGACGGCCAGACCGCCGTCCAGGCCGGCTACCCGCTGTCGGCGATCCTGCCCTGCGTGGCCATCGTGCTGACCGTGGTCGCCTTCAACGTCGTCGGCGAGCGCTGGGCCGACCGGGTCGCCGGGAGGAACCAATGACCGAACCCACGGGTGCCCCGTCCACCGACGCGTCCACGGACGTGTCCACCGCCCTGGAGATCCGCGGCCTGCGGCTGCGGCTCCCCGGCGCGGCCCGCCCGGTGCTCGACGGGGTCGACCTCGACGTCGCGCCCGGCGAGACCGTCGCCCTGGTCGGCGAGTCCGGCTCGGGCAAGAGCCTCACCTCGCGCAGCGCCCTCGGTCTGCTGCCGCCCGGCGCCGCCACCGAGGGCACCGTCCGGGTGGCCGGCGAGTCCGTCCTCACCATGAACGGCGAGCAGTTGCGCGCGCTGCGCACCGGCCGGGCCGCGATGATCTTCCAGGACCCGCGCGCCGCCATCAATCCGCTGCGCCGGATCGGCGACTTCCTCACCGAGAGCGTCCGCCTCACCGGCGCGATGAGCCGCCCGGACGCGGAGCGGCGCGCCGCCGAGCTCCTGACGGCCGTCGGCCTGGACCCGAAGGTGATGCGCAGCTACCCCGGCAAGCTCTCCGGCGGCATGCTGCAGCGCGTGATGATCGCCGCCGCCCTGATGGGCGACCCGGTCCTGCTGCTCGCCGACGAGCCCACCACCGCGCTCGACGTCACCAGCCAGGCCGAGGTGATCGCCCTGCTGGACCGGCTGCGCGAACGCTTCGGCACCGGCCTGCTGTTCGTGACGCACGACCTCGGGCTGGCCGCCGCGATCAGCGACCGGGTCTGCGTGATGTACGCCGGCCGGATCGTCGAGACCGGGCCCGCCGCCGAGCTCTTCGAGCGCCCCCGCCACCCGTACACGGCGGCCCTGCTGGACTCCACCCCGCGGCTGGACTCGCAGCCCGGCCGGCTCGCCGCGATCGACGGCCAGCCGCCGGACGTCCGGGTCGAGCTGACCGGGTGCGCGTTCGCCGAGCGGTGCCGGTTCGCCACCGACCGGTGCCGGACCGAGGCCCCCGCGCCGCGGCCCGCCCCCGGCCGGCCCGGGCACCTGGCCGCCTGCCACCACAGCGAACTGCTCGAAGGGAGCGCCGCCGATGCCGCCGATGAACCCGACGCACCCGACGCCCGCGATGTCTGAGGCCCCGGCCGCGAGTCCGGTCCTGGAGGTGGCCGGGCTCTGCCGGTCCTTCGGCGCCGTCCGGGCGGTGGACGACGTGTCGTTCACGCTGGCGGCGGGCGGTTCGCTCGGCATCGTCGGCGAGTCCGGCTCCGGCAAGACCACCACCGCCCGGATCGTCGTCGGTCTGGAGCAGGCCGACGAGGGGCGGGTGCTGTTCCGGGGCCAGGCGCGCACCGGCCGGGTCCGGGGGCGCGCCGAACGGCTGGCCCGGGCCCGCGAGGTGCAGATGGTCTTCCAGGACCCGTACCTCTCGCTCGACCCGCGGACCAGCGTGGCGACGGTGCTGCGGGAGACGCTGCGGCTGCACTTCCCGGGCGGCGACCACGCCCGCCGGATCAAGGAACTGCTGGACCAGGTCGGTCTCGGCACCCGGGCCGCGGAGGCGCTGCCCCGGGAGCTGTCCGGCGGCCAGCGCCAGCGCGTCGCGATCGCCCGGGCGCTCGCGGTCGAGCCGGCCGTGATGGTGCTGGACGAGGCCGTGGCCGCGCTGGACGTCTCGGTCCAGGCACAGGTGCTCAACCTGCTGGACGGGATCCGCGCGGAGACCGGTATCGGCTACCTGTTCATCACCCACGACCTCGGTGTGGTGCGCTGCGTCACCGACCGGGTGGTGGTGATGCGGCACGGCCGGATCGTCGAGGCGGGCGCGACGGCCGAGGTCCTCGCCGCGCCGCAGCACCCGTACACCCGGCTGCTGCTGGAGTCGGTGCCGCGCCCGGGCTGGGACCCGGAGCGGATCGCGGCCGCACGGCGCGCGCTGTAGGACGCGGTTTTTTCACCCGGACGGCGGCGTGCGCCACGCCGCCGTCCGGGCGTTTTGTCCGTATCGTGCGGACTCGTCCCTCACCAGCTCCCGGGAACGAGGTCCCATGACGAACCGTCCGCTGCCGTCCCGCCGCTCCCTCCTGCGCTCCGGGGCCGGCCTCGCCGCGCTGGCCCTGGCCGCCGGCTGCTCCTCCGCCGACGATTCCGGCTCCGGCGAGCCCGAGCCCGGTCCGAGCACGGCCGCCGGCACCGCCCCCGCGAGCCCCGCCGGCACCCCGTCGGCCGCCGCCCGGGCGGCCATGCCGGCCGAGTCCCGCCCGCACACCCGGACCTTCATGGCCTGGCCGGCCCTGGAGGAGGTGTGGGGCGACCAACTCCCCGGCGTCCGCCAGGACATCGCCGGCCTCGCCCAGGCCATCGCCGGCTACGAGCCGGTCGTCCTGCTGGCCCGCCCCGACCAGGCCGAGCAGGCCCGGCAGCTGTGCGGCTCCACCGTCGAGGTGCTCGACCTGATGGTGGACGACCTGTGGGCCCGCGACACCGGCCCGACCTTCGTCCTCGGCCCGCAGGGCCTGGCCGGGGTCGACTTCAACTTCAACGGCTGGGGCAACAAGCAGACCCACGCCAACGACAGCCAGGTCGCCCGCAAGCTCCTGGAGCACTACGGCATCCCGCGCGTCCAGGCCCCCGTCACCGGCGAGGGCGGCGGCATCGAGGTGGACGGCGAGGGCACCCTGATGGCCACCGAGAGCTCGTGGGTGAACGACAACCGCAACCCCGGGAAGACCCGCGACCAGATCGAGGCCGCGTTCAAGGAACTCCTCGGTGTGGAGAAGGTCCTGTGGATCAAGGGCGTGGCCGGCCAGGACATCACCGACTGCCACATCGACGCCCTCGCCCGCTTCGCCGAACCCGGCACCGTCGTCCTGCACCGGCCCTTCCCCGGCACCCCGACGGACGTCTGGACCACCGCCGCCGACCAGGCCCGCGGCGTCCTCGACGCCGCCACCGACGCCAAGGGCCGCAAGCTGCGGATCGTCGAGCTGACCGAGCCCGACCCCGATCAGATCGAGGGCTACGGCAAGGACTTCCTCGCCACCTACCTCAACTACTACGTCGTCAACGGCGGCGTGATCGTGCCCCGGTTCGGCGACCGGGCGGCCGACGACCGCGCGGCCGGGGTCCTCGGCGAGCTCCACCCCGGCCGGAAGGTCACCCAGGTGAGCATCAATCACATCGCCGCCGGCGGGGGCGGCATCCACTGCGCCACCCAGCAGCAGCCCGCCGTCCCGTCCTGACCCCCGCCGCCGCCGCTGCCGTCGCCGATTGTTGCCGCTGCTGATCGATAACGATTGCCCCCTCGCCTTCCGGCGGTCGGTGCCGTCTCGGTAGAACAGCAGTATCACCATCGCCGAGGCAGGGAACCACTCACGATGAGCACCAACGACCCGTCCGGATACGGCCAGAACCCGTACGGCCAGCCCAACCAGCCCAACCCCTACGGCCAGCAGCCGTACGGCGGCCAGCAGCCCCCGCCCCCGTACGGCCAGCAGCAGCCGCAGTACGGGCAGCAGGACCCCTACGCCCAGCAGCAGCCGGGCCAGCCCGGGCAGCCCGGCTACGGCACTCCCCCGCCGCCCTACGGCCAGCAGCCCCAGGGCCCGTGGCCGCACTGGCTCCCCCAGCCCGGCCCGTACGCCGGCCCGCCGGTGCCCGGCAGCCGGCAGCTGGCCCCGATCGGGGAGCGCCTGCTGGCCCGGCTGATCGACGTCGGCGTCCTGATCATCCCGACCATCCTGGTCTTCGCCGTCCTCGGCGCCTCGCTGCTGTACTACGTCGTGGCCGGTCTGCTCGCCTTCGGCTACGAGGCGGCGATGCTGCTCACCCAGAACGGCCAGACCGTCGGCAAGAAGGTGATGAAGCTCCGCGTCGTCGACCTCGCGCACGGCGGCAAGCCGGCCGACAACTCGCTGCTGATCCGCGCGGCGATCTACACCCTGCCGAACGCGGTCTACTGCATCGGCTCGCTGTTCGCCCTGCTCAACGTCCTGTGGCCGCTGTGGGACAAGCCCCTCCAGCAGTGCCTGCACGACAAGCCCGCCCGCACCATCGTCGTCAAGGAGTCCTGACCGGCCGCCCCGCGCTTCCTGACCGGCCGCCGCCGGACGTCCGCCCGCCGTCAGGACGCCGCGCGGACACCGATCCGGCGGCCGACGTCCGGTCAGGAAGCGGGGCGGGGACACGATTCGGGCCCGAACGTCAACATTTACATTCCGCGCGCACCCTCGCATAGTGGCAGGCCGAACCAGGAGGAGGGCATCCCTTGCCGCAGGCCGAGGACAACGTGGTACGCCAGATCGAGCTGGAGCGGACGGAGGTCGACGCCGTCGTCGCGCTCTTCGACGACCGGCTGGCCGACACCCGGGCCCAGCTCGCCGAGACGCTCGCCACGCGGGCGGACGGCGCCGCCGAGGCGTACGAGCGCGAGCTGGCCGCCGAACGGCTCGCCCGGGAGGTGCGGCGCCTCGAAGGGGCCGAGGGCGGCCTGGTGTTCGGCCGGATCGACCGGTCCGACGGGACGGCGCTGCGGATCGGCCGGCTCGGCCTCCAGCGCGACGAGGAGGAGCTGCCCGCGCTGGTGGACTGGCGGGCCGACGCGGCCCGGTCGTTCTACGAGGCGACGCCGGTCCACCCGATGGGCCTGCGCCGGCGCCGCCACCTGCGGCTGACCGGGCGCACCGTGGTCGGGCTGAGCGACGAACTGCTCGACGGCTCCGCGCCCACCGCCGAGGACGTGATCGGCGACGGCCCGCTGACGGCGGCCCTGCAGGCCCGGCGGACCGGGCGGATGGGCACCGCGGTCGCCACCCTGCAGACCGAGCAGGACGCCATCGTCCGCTCCCGGCACCGCGGCGTCACCGTCGTCCAGGGCGGCCCCGGCACCGGGAAGACGGTGGTCGCGCTGCACCGGGCCGCCTACGTGCTCTACGCCTTCCCCAAGGCCGCCGAGCGGGGTGTGCTGGTGCTCGGGCCGAACGCCCGGTTCCTGGACTACATCTCGCAGGTGCTGCCCTCGCTCGGCGAGAACGACGTGCTGCTCGCCACCTGCGCCGAACTGTCCGGGGTGGTCGCGGAGGCGGTCGACGCCCGGCCCGGCCTGGCCCGGCTCAAGGGTGACGCCGCGCTCGCCGGGGCGCTGGCCGCCCTGGTGCGCGAACGGCAGGCCCCGTACGGCGACTTCGAGGTCCGGGTCGGCAAGGAGGACGTCCGGCTGGCCGAGCCGGAGGTCGCCCGGGCCCGGGAGGCCGCCCGGGCCGGGGGCCTCGCGCACCACCGGGCCCGCCGGCTGTTCAAGGAGCTGCTGGTCGACGCGGTGACCGCCGCCCTGGCCCGGGGCGCCGTCGAGACGCTGGAGCGGATCGACGCCGAGGTCACCGAGCTGACCGGCGTCGACCTGGACCGGGTCGTCGCCCGGGACCTGCGCAACCTCGGCCTCGACGCGCCGTCGGTTCCCGCCGCCCCCGGGTTCGACACCGACGCGATGCGCGCCGAACTGCTCGACGACCCGCACGTCGACCGCGTGGTCGAGGACCTCTGGCCGCACCTGACGCCCGACGGGCTCGTCGACGCCCTGCTCACCGACCCGGACGCGCTCGCCGTCCACCTGCCCGGGTTCGCCGCCGCCGACCGGGCGCTGCTGCTGCGCACCCCCGGCGCCCCCTGGACCGACCTCGACCTGCCGCTGCTCGACGAGGCCGCCGGGCTGCTCGACGGCCCGCCGAAGCGGACCTTCGGCCACGTCGTGGTGGACGAGGCGCAGGAACTCACCGCCCTGCAGTGGCGGATGGTGCTGCGCCGCTGCCCGGCCCGGTCGATGACCCTGGTCGGCGACTTCGCCCAGGCCGGCCCGGCGACCACCGCGCGCGGCTGGCACGAGGCCCTGGACCCGCACCTCGGCACCCGCTTCGACCTGCGCACCCTGACCGTCAGCTACCGCACCACCGAGGAGATCCTCGCCGCCACCCGCGAGCTGCTCGCCCGGATCGCCCCGGACCAGCCGCCGATCGGCTCGATCCGGCACGGCGAACCGCCGCGCGCCCTCAGCGCGCCGGCCGCCGACCTCACCGGCGCCCTGCTCCGCGAGCTCCGCGCGCAGGCGGCGGCCCACCCGGGCGAGCTGATCGGCGTCCTCTGCCCCGACGCCGCCCTCGCCGACCTCACCGCCGCCGGCGTCCCCGACCACGCCCGCCTGGTCCCGGCCTCCGAGGCGCGCGGCCTGGAGTTCGACACCGCCGTCGTGGTCGACCCCACCGCCATCACCGGCGCCCACCCCGCCGGCCCCCGCGACCTCTACGTCGCCCTCACCCGCGCGACCAAGCGCCTCACCACCCTCAGCCCCACCGTCGACTGACCGTCCGTCACCTCTGCCCCGGAGGGCGCGCTCGGGGATGTCCCCCACCTCGTCTGGGGGACATCCCCCAACCGCCCCCGGACTGCGCCGGCTCCCGGCCCGTTCGGGGGCGAAGCTGGTTAGCGTCCGGGCCATGACCACCACTCTTCGCAAACGCCTGGCAGTCGCGGCCGGCGTCGCCGCCCTGCTCGCCGCCAACGCCGCCACCGCCGTCGCCCGGCCCGCCGGTCCCTCCCCCGCCGAGCGGCTGCGCCGGGACACCGAGGCGATCCACGCCCTCGGCATCAGCGGCGTGCAGGCCCGCATGGTCACGCCGGACGGGCGGCAGTCGGTCGCCACCAGCGGCACCGCCGACCTGGACACCGGCCTCCCGGTCCCGGCCGACGGCTACTTCCGGATGGCCAGCACCTCCAAGACGCTGATCGCCACCGTGGTCCTCCAGTTGGAGGCCGAGGGCCGGCTCTCGCTGCGCGACACGGTCGAGCGGTGGCTGCCGGGCACGGTGCACGGCGAGCACCACGACGGCCGCCGGATCACCGTCCGCGACCTGCTCCAGCACACCGGCGGCCTCACCGACGACGGCATGCCCGGGTACACCACGCCGGAGGAGTACCCGGAGCAGCGCGACGACCTGCACTCCGACCGGGAACTGGTCGAGCTCGCGATGGCCTACCCCGCCCCGAAGGAGAAGTGGCGCTACTCCAACACCGGGTACGTCCTGCTCGGCATGATCATCCAGCAGGTCACCGGCCGGCCGGCCCACCGGGAGGTCGAGGACCGCGTGCTGCGTCCGCTCGGCCTCGACCGGACCCGGTGGACCGGCGCATCGCCCACCCTGCCCCAACCGCACGCCCGGGCCTACCAGTACTTCGGACCCGAGGCCCGGGTGGACGTGACCGAGCAGATCCCGGTCGGCCACGAGAACCTCTCCTGGGTCACCACCACACGGGACGAGAACACCCTCTTCCGGGCACTGCTCGGCGGGCGCCTGCTGCCCGCCCGGCAGCTGGCGGCGATGAAGCGGACCGTCCCGGTGAGCGCGGCGGCGCAGAAGTTCTGGCCCCGCGGCCGGTACGGGCTCGGCCTGGTCGAGCGCCCGCTGACCTGCGGGGGCACGTACTGGAGCCACGAGGGCGGGGACGGCGGCTACATCACCCTCAACGGCGTCACCGAGGACGGCCGGCGCAGCGTCGTGGTCTCCATGTCCGAGGCGCGCGGGGACTCCGAGGCACACGTGCTGGCCCAGGTGCAGGCGGCCGGCGACCTGGTCGACCACGCGCTCTGCGCCGGGGGTGGCGGCCGCTGAGGGGCGGGCCCCCGGGGCGGCGGGCCGAGCGCCCGCCGCCCCGGGGGTGCCGGCTCAGGCGCGGTAGGCGAGCAGGCCCATCATGCCGACCTCGCCGTGGTAGGCGTTGTGGCAGTGCGTCATCCACCGGCCGGGGTTGTCGGCGTCGAAGTCGCAGGTCACCGTGGTGCCGGGGAGCACGATCACGGTGTCCTTGCGCGGGCCCCGGTCGCCGACCTGGAAGGTGTGGCCGTGCAGGTGCATCGGGTGCCACATCGCGGTCTTGTTGACGAACTCCAGCCGGACCCGCTCGCCGTCGGCGACCAGGAAGGGGTTCGCGGTCGGGTCGGTCATGTCGAAGGGCCGGCCGTTGAGCGCCCAGTCGTACTTGGCCATGCCGCCGGTCAGCTCGATCCGGTGGGTGCGGTCGGGCGTGCGAGCCGGCAGCCGGACCTCGTCCGCGGCCCGCAGGTCGGCGGCCCCGAGGATCCGGCCGTTCAGTTCGGCCGGGCGGATCGCGGCGGACGGCGCCTCGCCCCCGCCGGTGCGGACCAGCGCCCTGCCGGTGGCGTCCTTGCCCTCGGCGAGCGCGGTCAGCGGGAAGACGCCGTCCCGGAGGGTGACCAGCACGTCGTAGCGTTCGCCCATGCCGATCAGCAGGGCGTCCACCTCCTCCGGCCGGACCGGGAAGCCGTCGGTGTGGGTGACGGTCAGCCGGTGGCCGCCGAGGGCGAGCCGGTAGGCCGTGTCGCCGCCGGCGTTGACGATCCGCAGGCGCACCCGGCGGCCGGGCTTGGAGCTGTAGACCTCGGGGTCGGTGGCGATCCGGCCGTTCACCAGGTGGTGCGGGTACGCGACGTCGCCGGCGTCGCCGCCGAGCAGCTCGCTGGTGGCGCCCATGAGCATGAACGAGGCCGGACCGGACGGGGCCGGGCCGGACGGGGTCGGCATCGCCATCCCCGGCATGTCGTGCCCGCCCATGCCGCCCATGTCGCCCATGCCCTTGCGGAGCTCGGCGAGGGCTTGGTCCGGGGTGCCGGTGACCCCGTCCAGCCAGTCGTCCAGGACGACCACCCACTCCTCGTCGTAGCCGAGCGGCTCGTTCGGATCCTCGACGATCAGCGGCGCGTACAGGCCCCGGTCGAGCTGGACGCCGACGTGCGGGTGGAACCAGTAGGTGCCCGGCCGGTCGGTGACGAAGCGGTAGGTGAAGCTGCCGCCCGGCTTGACCGGCTCCATGGTGACGGGCGGCACGCCGTCCATGTCGTTGCGCAGCGCCAGTCCGTGCCAGTGCGCGGAGGTCGGGACGGGCAGGTTGTTGGTGAGCGTGGCGACCAGGGTGTCACCGGCGGTGGTGCGGACGGCCTTGCCCGGCAGGGCGCCGCCGAAGGTCCAGGTCCGGGCGGTGGTGCCGCCACCCAGGTCGACGGTGTCGGCGGTCGCGGTGATGGTCGCGGCGCGCTCCCGGCCGGTGCCGCCGCGCCGGGCCTCGGCCTGCGCGACGGGCGTGCCGGAGGGGTCGGCGAGCAGCGGGGCCGCGGGCTTCCCGGACCCGCCGGAACAGGCGGCGAGCAGGCCGGTGCCGGCGGCTCCGAGGCCGGCGAGCAGGACGGAGCGACGGTTGATGCTGAACTCGGACATGGTGGTCCCTCGTGGTGTGCGCGCGTCGGCACGGTGTCGGCCGTGCCGGTGGACATGGCGGGCCCGACGACGGGAGCGGGGACGCTCCGCGCCGCCGTGGGGCGGCTATGTGCGCGCGATCGAGAGGACGGTGAGGTCGGGGGGCGGCGCGGTCGGCCAGGGGCCGCCGGGGTGGACGGCCGAGGCCGGACCGGCCCGGAGGGGTCCGCCGTCCGCCAGGGCCGCCGGGGGCGGCGCGGCGAGTGCGACGGTCCGCGCGGGCACGGTCGAGGAGCAGGTCGGGTGCTCGGCGCAGGCCTGGGCGGGATGGTTCGCCACCGGCGCCGCGCGGTGGTCGGACTCGGCGGGCCGGTGGTGCGTCACCGCCGGTGTCGGGGCCGCTGTCGCTGTCGCGGCGTGCCGGGTGGTCGTCAGCGGGCTCGGCAGGGAGTGGTGTCCGATCAGGCCGAGCAGCGTCAGGAGGAGGACCGTCAGGCCCGCCCGCGCAAGCGCCTCGACCGCCCGGCGTGAGCCGACCAAGCCGCCCGGGCCGCCGAGGCCGCTCAGGCCGCCGGTCCGCAGCCGGGCGGCGAGCCCGTGGGCGGGGAGGGCGGCGGGCGGACACATGGCGGTCACTATACCCGGGTCGGGTATGTGTTTCCGGTAAGCGCGGGCACGCTCTCCGGCACCTCCGCGGGCCGTCCGGGCCGTGGTCGGGGCCGTCGTCCGGGGTGGCCCTTGAGCAGGCTCCCGAGCAGCAGGGCGAGCGTCGCCGCCACCGCCGCTGCCTCCGGCCAGGAGCCGACCCGGTTCGCCGGCGTCACCGTGGTGCGCAGCGGCACCTCGGCCGTCAGGGTCTCCTGGGTCCACTGCCCGGTGCGCTGGGCCACCGTGCCGTCCGGCCGGATGACGGCGCTCACGCCGCTGGTCGCCGCCACCACGAGGGCGCGGTCGTGCTCGACGGCGCGCAGCCGGGCCATGGCGAGTTGCTGCTCGGTCTCGGCGGTGGAGCCGTCGCGCATGTAGGTGGCGTTGTTGGTCTGCTCGACCAGCAGGTTCGCCCCGGCGCGGACGCCCTCGCGGACGGTGGCGTCGTACCCGACCTCGAAGCAGATCACGTCGGCCATCCGGACCTGCCCGGCGGTCAGCAGGGTGGCGCCGGTCCCGGGGCTGAAGTCGCGCGGGATCAGCTGGAGGTTGCCGAGCCCGCCGAGCAGGCCGCGGGCGGGGATGTACTCGCCGAAGGGCACCAGGTTGCGCTTGGCGTACCAGGCGCCGGGGCCGGTGCCGGGGTGCCAGAGCTGGCCGGCGTTGACCATGCCGCCGCCCGGGCGGTCGAGGATGGCGCCGACCAGGATCGGACGGTCGACGGCGGCGACGGCCTCGGCGACCAGCCGGCCGAGTTCCGGATCGCCGGAGGGGTCGTCGTCGAGCGCGTTCTCCGGCCAGATCACCACGTCGGGGGCGGGCAGTTCGCCGCGCCGGATCCGGTCGGCGAGCGCCTTGGTGGCCTCGGCGTGGTTGGCGGCGACGGTGCCGACCCGGGCCTGTTCGGCGAGGGTCCGCTCCCGGGGGACGTTGCCCTGGACGATCGCGACGGTCGCCCGGTCCGGGCCGCCGCCCGCCGGATCGGGCAGGGGGATGACGAGCGCGGCGGCGCTCGTCGCCGCCAGCCAGCCGGCGGCGCGCAGCCGGGCCGTCCGACCGCGGTTCAGGACGAGGGCGGCGAGGACGGCGCCCACCAGAGCGGTGGCGAAGGTGACGGCGGGGGCACCCGCCCAGCGGGCCCAGACCAGCAGCGGCGAGTCCGCCTGGCTGAACGCCAGCCGCCCCCACGGAAAGCCGCCCAGCGGCACCCGGCCGCGCAGGGCCTCCCCGGCCGTCCACCAGAGGGCGACCGCGAGCGGCCACAGCCACGACCGCAGGCGGAGCAGCGCGGGCAGGGCGGCCGCGGTGGCGGCGAGGATCGCCGATTCGGCCAGGACGAGGGCGAGCCAGGGCAGGAACCCGATCGAGGCGACCAGCCACCACAGCAGCGGGCCGAAGAAGGCGAGCCCGAAGCCCAGCCCCCGCACCGCGGCCCGGCGCGCGCTCACCCCGCTGACCGCCACGACCAGCGCGGCGACCCCGACCGGGGCCAGCGGCCACAGCCCGTAGGGCGGGAACGCCAGGGCGAGCAGCAGGCCGCCGACGGGCGCGAGCGCCTGCCGCGGACGGCGGGCGAACCGGGCGAAGGGCCCGCCACCCTGGCTACGAATTTTCTTGGGAGACACCCGGCCGAGTCTGCCACCCGCCCCCGGGCGGCCCGGCGGCGGCCCCGGCCGGGGGGCTCACGGCCGGGAGGCTCACGGCCAGCCGGTCGGTCGCTCGGTCATGGCGGCCCGGGCGGCGACGATCGCGACGCAGGCCCGCCGGACCTCGGTGGCGGCCCAGCCGGACGGCAGCGGCCCGCGCGCCCTGAGCTCGGCGGCCTGCCGCTGCAACTCGCGCAGCGCACCGCCCTGGGCGCTGGACAGGCCCATCTCCTGGTAGTCGCCGAGGTCGGTGCCCCCGTCCAGGTACGTCTGGAGCCAGGGCGTGATGCTCAGGACACAGTCCGTCAGCCGGTCCTCCCAGGACGGCGACGAGGGTGGCGGCGGCGGGGCCAACGACCCGGGCGCTCCGGCCGACCCGCCGCACCCCGACGACAGCACCACCGTCACCACCGCGGCCAGACCGACCACGAGCCGTATCCGCATGCCGCCCATGGTGACCGCCCCCGGCCCACCCCGCCAGAGGCCCGGAGTCGATTTCCGACGCCCGCCGGGTGTTCCCGACGGCCCGGCTGTGCTGTGCTGGAAGGGCCAGTCAGGAGAGCACCATGCGTACCGTCACCGTCGAGAAGCAGCCGCTGCGCACCGGGGTGCTGATGCCCACCAGGGAACTGGCGCTCGCCTGGTCCCTGATCCTGCTGATCGCCGCCCTGGCCTGGGTGTTCACCGTCGGGCAGGCCCGCGACATGGGGATCGGGCCCGGCACGATGGGCATGGCGCTGCCGCTGTTCCTGGTCCTGTGGCTGGCCATGATGGCCGCGATGATGCTGCCCTCGGTGGCCCCGGTCGCCGTCACCTGGGCGCGCGGCATCGCCCGGCAGTCCGGCGGCGGCGAACGGGCGGCCCGGACCGCCGAGTTCCTGGGCGGCTACCTGCTGGTGTGGACGGCGTTCGGGCTGCTGGCGTACGGCGGCCTCGCGTTCACCGGCGACCTGGTCGAGCGCGATCCGGCGGCCGGGAAGTGGATCGGCGCGGCGGCCTTCGCGCTGGCCGGGCTCTACCAGCTGGGCCCGCTGAAGTACGTGTGCCTACGGCACTGCCGCAGTCCGATGGCCCAGCTGATGCGGTACGCGGACTACCGCCCGCCGCTGCGGGACCTGCGGGTCGGCCTGCACCACGGCGGCTACTGCCTGGGCTGCTGCTGGGCGCTGATGGTGGTGCTGGTCCCGCTCGGCGTGATGAACGTGGCGGCCATGGCGGCGATCGCGGTGGTGGTCTTCCTGGAGAAGCTCTGGCGGCACGGGCCGCGGCTCGCCCGGGTCACGGCGGTGGCGTTCCTGGTGCTGGCCGTGCTGGCGCCGTTCCAGAGCTGGCTGCTCCCGGGGCTGACGCCCGACTCCATGATGATGTGACGGCGCGGGGCAGCGTCCCCCCGCGTACCCGCCGGCCGTCCCCTCAGCCCTCGGGGCCGTTCCAGTCGAACGGGAAGTGCTTGCTCGACCGTCCGCTGCGGTCCCAGTGGAAGCCGAACGCGTCCGCCCGGTCGATGGTCGCCCGGCCCCAGGTGGCGACCTGCCCGGGACCGACCTCCGCGCCCGGCGCGTTGTGGACCCGGACCCGGGTCCCCTCGGGCGTGGTCGGCCCGGTCAGCGCCTCGGCGACCGCCGTGACGCGCCCGGGGATCTCCGCGCTCCAGCCGCCGAGGTCCTCGTCGACGGTCACCCGGATCGGCGCGAACTCCATCCCCCGCATCTCGGCGCCGAACATCTCCCCGAACTCGGCCGGCCACCCGCCCGCCTGCCTGCCCGCCGAAGATCGCCCCCAGCGCGGCCCGCTGCGGCTCGTCGGCGCGCTCGTCGAAGAAGACGGCGGCGTACGGGTCGGTGTGCTCGCCCGTCCACACGTTGCCGACGAAGGACCCCAGCATCATGACGTTGAGGCCGTCGAGCCGCACGTCACCGTAGTTGCCCTCCCGGATGCGCCACGCCAGGACGCCCTCGCAGTCGCCGTAGGTCGGCGGCTGGGCGAAGGTGCAGGGGCAGGGGATGGCGCACTTGCAGGTGTCGAACCAGTCGCCGGCGAGGTGCCAGCGCGTCTGCGTGGTGGCGGCCTGTCCAGTCATCTCGCTTCCTCCCGTCCCGTCGCCCGGCGGGCGTCGGTCCGGCGAGGCCGCTGTCCCGAGTCCGCTCCCGGGATCGCGGGGCGGCCTCCCCTCCAGCCTGCCCCTCCCGGACCGGGATGGGAAGACGCTCCCGCACTCGGCGACCGCCGGCATCGCGCGCCGCACCCGGGACGGGACTCCCCGTCACCACGGCGTCAGCCCGCGCCGCCCGCCGACCACTCCACGAGCGGTGGGCGCACGGCCGCGCACAGCGGGTGCCCCTTCACATCCGTCAGCCCGAGCCGCGCCACCAGCACTCCGGAGCGGACGGCGGCCGCGCCCACCTGCTCGTCGACGGAGTCGAGCATCAGCTTCGCGCGGCGGAACATGCCGAAGGCGCCCTCGTCGTCGACACCGCTCCAGACCAGGTAGACGAACCGCCGCCCCGGCCCGCCCTGGATCCACGGCCCGGTGAGGTCGAGGCCGCCGTCCACCGGCTTCGCCCGGCACTCCAGCACCCACCCCGCCGCGGCCGCGTCCCCGGGCTGCGGATCGAGCAGGACCTCGGGCCTGCCCCGCCCCTGCACGGCCACCTGGACACCGGCGTACCCCGGAAAGCCCGGCCCGCCGACACAGGTGCTCCCCGGCAGGTCGACGGCCTGGATGTGAATCTGCACGGCCCCAGTCTGCCCGGCGGAGCCCCGTGGACCCCAGTGGGGCGCGGCGGTCGTTGAAGTCGATCGGGGACGAACGTACAGTGGCGACGCCTTCGCCGCCCGTGTGACGAGGGCGTCACCCGCGGTGAGATCTCACCGGCGCGAACCGGCGTGCGCCGACGGAGTACGCGGCGTCCGCCCTCCCATCCGAGGGGCTGCCATGGATAGCGTGAAGATGCTGCTGGTGCACGGCCAGTACCGGATCATCGGAACCGAGCCGGACGGCGACACCATCCGTTTCATCCCCACCAATCCGCTGGTCTTCAAGGATTTCCAGGGGCCGCCCATCGAAGTCGACAAGAAGGGCGAGATCAAGGTCCGGCTGCAAGGCGTCGACGCGCTGGAGACCCACTACGACAGCACCGGGCCGAGGGTCCGTCAGCCCGCTGAGTTCGGCGACAAGGCCGCACAGGAGCTGCTGACCTTCCTCGGCTTCGGCAACGTCCGGCGCAGCGGGCAGCGGGTGGTCTCCGCCGAACCGGCGCAGACGCCCGGGTGGATCCTCACCACGGGCGGGGACCCGTTCCAGCGCTGCGTCGCCTTCGTCGGCACCGGCATCCCGCCCGAGGGCGACGACGGCGCCCTGGTCGACGTGGACGTGGACCGGCTGCGCACCACCGCCAACCACTTCCTGCTCCGGACCGGCCTGGTCTACCCGGGGTTCTACAAGGGGCTGTTCGAGAAGTTCCAGTGGGAGCTGTCCGCCGTCACCCGGCAGGCCCGGGAGTCGAACCTCGGCCTGTGGCCGCTGGACGCCACCACGGCCCCGGGCGGGGCGGTGGTCACCGGGATGGCCTCGCTCACCGAGGTGGTGATCCTCCCGAAGCTGTTCCGTCGCCTGGTCGACCACTTCAACCTGGTCGAGCAGTCCCTGACCACCTTTCCGGCCTACCTGGCGGGCAAGGCGGACGCCGTGAAGATCCTCTCGCCGGACTCCAAGCAGCTGAGCCTGCTGCCCGTGGTCCAGATCATCGACGGCCTGGCGGTGCGGATGACCGTTCAGCCCGAGGACACCATCTTCCTGGAGAACTGAGCCCGGGCCGCCGGGCCAGGCCCTAAGCTCGCCGGATGACGAACGACAGCGGGCGACGGTGTGAAGTCCTGGTGGCGGGGGCCTACTTCGCGGATCTGGTGTTCCGCGGACTGGCGGAGCCGCTCCGGCCGGGGGGCGAGGTGTTCGCCGCGGGGTTCGACCTGGTGCCGGGCGGGGCCTACAACGCGGCGATGGCGCTGCACCGGCTCGGCCGGGCCGTGGTGTGGGCGACCGACTTCGGCACCGACCCGTTCAGCGCGCAGGTGCTGGCCGCCGCCCGCCGGGAGGGGCTGGACGAGCGCGGCTTCCGGCACCACCCGGGGGCGGTGCGCAGCGTCACCGCGGCACTGTCCGGGCCGGACGGGCGGACCATGATCAGCTACCAGGACGCGGTGGACGAGCAGCCGCTCGTCCCGCTGGTGCGCGCGCACCGCCCCCGGGTGCTGCTGCTGCCGCAACTTCGGTACGACGCAACGGCGCTGGCCGCGCTGCGCGTCGCCCGGGAGCTCGGCACGCTGGTGGTAATGGACTGCCAGGACGTCCCGGTCACCCTCGACAGCCCGGGGGTGCGCGAGACGCTCACGCTGGTCGACGTCTTCGCACCCAACGAGGTCGAGGCGCTGCGGCTGACCGGCGCCGCCACCGTGGACGAGGCGCTGGCCGAGCTGGGCGGCCTCGCCGGGACGGTGGTCGTCAAGCGCGGCGCCGAGGGTGCGGCCGCCGTCCGGGACGGGAAGCGCCAGGACCGGCCGGCGCCGTCCGTCGACGCCCTGGACACCACCGGCGCGGGCGACTGCTTCAACGCCGGCCTGGTGCACGGACTGCTCGCGGGGCGGGAGTTGACGCACTGCCTCGCCCTCGCGGTGGCCTGCGGCGCGATCGCCACCACCGGCCCGGGATCGAGCGCGGCGCCCACTGCGGACGAACTCTCCGGCTGGGTCGGCGAATTCGTCTGAGCCATAGTCAGAGAGCTTTGATTCGGCGCGCCTTGACGTGAAGTGAACACTTCACTCCGCTGGGTTGTCGTGTTAGCGTCCGGCGGATGCTGAGGATTCTGGTCACCGATCTCGACGGCACGCTGCTGGGCGGCGACTCCGAGGAGCGGCGCCGGCTGCGCGACGCGCTGGCCCGCCACCCCGAGGTGACGGTGGTGTTCGCCACCGGCCGGGGCCTGCCGTCGGTGCGCGAGGTCCTCACCGACCCGCTGGTGCCGAGACCGCGCTGGATCATCGCCGACGTCGGCGCGACCGTCGCCGACGGGGTCGACCTGTCCCCGGTCGAGACCCTCCAGGAGCAGTTACGGGAGGGCTGGCCGGGCCCGGCGGCCGTTCGCGCGGCGCTGGCCCGGTTCCCCGGGCTCGTGTACCAGCACGGCGTGGCGCAGGACGGCCGCTGCTCCTACCACCTGCCGCCCGACCGGCTCACCGAGGAGCTCACCGGCGCGGTCCGGGCGCTCGGCTGCGGCTGGCAGTACTCGGCGGACCGGTACTTCGACGTGCTTCCGCCGGCCGCCTCCAAGGGCGCCGCGCTGCGCGTGCTGGCCGGAAAGTTCGACTGGCCGGCCGGGTCGATCCTGGTCGCCGGGGACTCCCTCAACGACCTGTCCCTGTACGGGCTCGGCACCCACGGGGTGATCGTCGCCGGTGCCGAGCCCGCGCTGCTCGCCGCCGTCCCCGAGGACTCCCGGGTCCACCGGCCGGACCGGCCCGGCGCGGGGGGCATCCTGGCCGCCCTCACCGCACTGGGCTGGGTGTCGCCGGCCGACGAGCAGCAGGGCGACGTCCAGCCCCCGGTGAACGCCGACCCTCCGCGGCACGGCCACGCGCTGGTGGTCGGCTACCACCGGCCGCCGGGCAGCTGGACCCCGGCCGGCTGGCGGCCGCCGGCCAGCCCCAACGGCATCCTCCCCACCCTCAACAGCCTGTTCGCCGACGGCCTGCCGGGCGTGTGGGTCGCCGCCGCCGTCGACCAGCCCGCCGTCCCGCCCGCCGGCGGCCTGCCGCTCTCCCTCCTCCCGCTGAGCGCCGCCCAGTGGACCGGCTACTTCCACCGGGCCTGCAAGGAGACCCTCTGGCCGGTGCTGATGTCCGAGCCGGACCGCCAGCGCTTCGACGCCGCCGCCTGGCGCGACTACCGCGCCGTCAACACCCGCTTCGCCGCGCACATCGCCGAGCGGGCCGCCCCCGGCGCCACCGTCTGGCTGCACGACTACAACCTGTGGCTGGTGCCCGGTCTGCTCGGCCGGACCCGGCCGGACCTGCGCCTCGGACTGTTCCACCACACGCCGTTCCCACCGCCGGAGGTCTTCGCCACCCTGCCGGTCGCCGGCGAACTGCGCCGCTCACTCGCCCACCTCGACTGGGCCGGGTTCCACACCGCCGCCTTCGCCGCGCACTTCCGCCGCACCCTGGCCGGCCTGCCCCGGCTCCCCCGGACCGGCGTCCACCCGCTCGGCATCGACCGTCCGGCCGTCGAGGCGCTCGCCCGCGAGCGCGCGGCCGCACGCCGTCCGGCCCGCGGCCCGCTGGTGCTCTCCGTCGAACGCCTCGACTACGTCAAGGCCCCCGTCCAGAAGGTCGAGGCCGTCGCCCGGCTGCTCGCCCGGCGGCCGGAGCTGCGCGGACGGCTGACCTTCCGGCTGGTCTGCCCGCCGCCCGAGAGCGGCATCGCCGCGTACGACGGCACCCGCCGCCGGCTGGAGCGGCTGGTCGCCGAGGTCAACCGCACCTGGGGCGAGCATTCCTGGCAGCCGGTCGAGTACCTGCCGCACAGCCTCTCCCCCGCCGAGGTGGTCGACCAGTACCTGGCGGCCGACGTGTTCTGGGTGACCTCGCTGCAGGACGGGATGAACCTGACCGCCAAGGAGTTCATCGCCGCCCAGGCCGCCGCCGTCGCCACCGGACCGACCGCCCGGGCCGGTGTGCTGGTGCTCTCCCGGCACGCCGGCGCCGCCGCCGAACTCGGCAGCGCGGCCCTGCTCACCGACCCGCGCTCACCGGACGGCCTGGCCCGCACCCTGGACCGCGCGCTGGCCCTCACCCCGGCGGAACGCCGCAGCCGACTGGACCGGCTCTCCACCCTGCTCGGCCACGACCGCCCGGCCGACTGGGCCACCCGCATCGTCCACGCGATAGGCCAGGTCCGCCCCACCCGCGCCCCCGACACCGAGTTCCATGATCATTTGACGTAGAGTTCCGTCCCACGTCGAAAAGCCGTCGAGGGGGACGAAGACATGAGGATCCGTTACATCGCCTGGCCGGCCGCCCTGCTGGTGGGCGCCTCACTGCTGGGCGCGCCGGCGGCGAACGCCGACAGCACCCCGGTGGCGCTCACCGCCACGTTCAACAATCCGGCCGGGCCCGCCGCCGCCCAGGACGCCATCCGCAACCAGCTGATCTCACTGATCAACCGCACCCCGGCCGGGGCGGAGATCAACGGCTCGATCTACCTGTTCACCGACGGCGGCGTCAGCGGCGCGCTGATCTCGGCGCGGAAGCGCGGGGTGAAGGTCAAGCTCATCGTCGACGGGGACGCCGTGCCCGCCTACGAGCCCGGCAGCAATCCGCCCAAGGCGACCGGGTCCGAGTACCAGACCCTGGCCGCGCCCACCGGCCTGGGCACCGACCCGACCGCCGACTCCTGGGTACTGGCCTGCCCCGCCGACCGCGGCTGCATCGGCAACCGGGTACTGGGCCCCGACGACGACGGCGCCATCAACCACAACAAGTTCTTCCTGTTCTCCAAGGTCGGCGGCACCGAGAACGTGGTGTTCCAGACCTCCGCCAACCTGACCGGCAGCCAGCGCAAGAACCTGTTCAACAACGCCGTCACGATCCCCGACGCCGGCACCGGCCTGTACGCCGCCTACCGCTCGTACTGGCAGGACCTCGCCGCCTACGGCGCCTCCGGCCCGGGCCTGGCGGGCTACTACCGGACCCGGCAGTCCGGCCCGTACGAGACGTACTTCTTCCCTCGCCCGGAGAGCGCGAACACCGGCTACGCCGACGACGCCTCCACCGACACCGTCGTCGCGGCGCTGGACGGCGTGGACTGCGCGGGCGGCGCCACCCGGATCCGGATCGGGATGTACGCCTTCACCCGCGTCCAGGTCGCCGACAAGCTGGTCCGGCTGAAGCAGGCCGGCTGCCGGGTCGAGCTGCTGCACAACGGCGAGAGCGGCAACCTCGGCGGTGCGGTGAAGAACGCGATCTCCGGCCGGTTCGACCTGACCGCCCGCTGCGCGGGCAGCGCGCCGAACGGCGACGGCACCAGCCGCACGATCGGCATCCACTCCAAGTACCTGCTGATCGAGGGCGGCTACCAGGGCGCCGTCAACCGCAAGGTCGTGTTCACCGGGAGCCACAACTACACCTACCCGAACCTGCGCTCCCATGACGAGACCCTGCTGAAGATCGACGACGCGGCGGTCCACGACGCCTTCGTCGCCAACTTCGAGGCGATCAAGGCCGGCGGGTACTGCACCGCCTGGTGAGCCGAACGGCGCGCGGGGCCGGTCAGGCGGCTTCCGGTCAGGCGTGGATCCGGACGGGTGGGGCGAGGGATGGCGGCGAGCACCGGGGGGTCGTGGCGCAGACGGTGAGCGTCCGGGGGACCGCGCCGTCCACCACCTGGATCTGCCACAGGGCCGGGTAGCTCCAGCCGCAGATCGCGCAGGCCCCGGGCGGTGAGCCCGGGGTCGACCAGGTCGGTGGCGGCGGGCCGAACTGCCCCGTCGCCGGACCGCTCGCCGGGTGGTTCACCGTGGCCGCGCCCGGCACCGGGGGCGGCGGCATGGGCGGGGCGGCGGGCGCGGGCGGCGCCGGCGGCACGGTCAGCGGGGGCGGGGGCGTCGGCAGGTGCGGGGCGACGGGGGGTTCCGGCTTGGACAGGGGTATCGGGGGCACCGCCTGCGCCAGGGGCGCCGGCTGGGCCGGCGGGACCTCCCGGGCCGCCTCCCAGATCGCCAGGCCGCGCACCGGATCCCGGTAGTCGCCACCGCACTTGCCGCAGGTGAGCAGCACGGAGTCCTTGCACAGCTCGCCGCACTTCGGGCAGAAGGTGACCGGCTGCTCGTCCGCCTCCGTGCTCTCGCAGCGCGCGCAGACGAAGTCCGGCTCCAGCTTGGCCTGCCGGAAGACGGTCCCGAACACGGTGAACGCGTTGGGCTCGCCGTGCCCGGTCAGGGTGACCAGGGAGGCCAGGGTCTTGAGGTTGCGGTTCCGCCGGCGCAGCCGCTGCAGGTCCAGGTTGACCACCTTGGGGTGCAGGCAGTCGCTGCACACGCAGAGGGTCCGCACCGGGAGCCCGGAGCGGATGCCGAACTGCTGGTGCAGGAACTCGAAGGTCTTGCGCTGCGCCTCCGGCACCTCGATCAGCAGGCTGCCCTGACCGCGCACGCCGAGCCGGCCCTCCACGGAGGCCCCGAACTCCTGGACCTGGCCGGCCAGTTGCGGCGGCAGGTTACCCGGACGGGCGCCGATCATCACCGGGATGGTCAGCAGCGCGTGCACGGCGGCCATCTCCAGCACGGCGACCCCGGCCGGGGAGGTGAACACCACCCGCTCGTAGCCGCCCCACTCGGCGGGCGCGGCGGTCTGCGACCCGCCGCCCAGCCGGCTGGAGATCATCGCGGCCGCGCCGCCGACGATCCGCTGCCCCACCGCGTGGCCGCGTTCGGCGGCCTGGACGTTCTGGTTGCGGAACCACCAGCGCGGCGCCGGGAACCCGGTCGCGGCGGCCTGCGGATCGAGCCCGCCGAGCGCCCGGTCCAGCTCCGTCAGCAGTGCCTCGAACGCCAGCCGGTAGGGCTCCTGGACGCCGACCACGATCATCGACACCGCCCGGTCGGACACCCGCATGGTGAGGGTGCAGCCGTCGGCGCCGCCCGCGAGGTCGATCCGCACCGCCACCGGGACCTCGTCCGGCACCAGCAGGACGGAGCGCATCGCCGAACCGCGCTGGGCCTCCAGCACGGTGGCCCACTCGGCGCCGAGCCGGAACCCCTGCCGCCGCAGCACCTCGGCGGCGGCCACCCGCACCCGCGCCGGGTCGGCTCCGACGCGCCGTTCCGCGTCCAGGATGATCGAGGGCATCACACCTCCACGAAGCGCCGACCGGAACGGGCTTCCACGGGAAAGAACTTCGGTACGGGTCTCGGTGACGATCGGTACGATCGGTGTGATCGGTGTGATCAGTACGAGTCGTCGTCGGAGACCAGGTCGAGGGCGGCTTCCATCCCCTGCTCCTGGAGCTCCGCCGAGATCTCGGCCGCGTACAGCGCGGAGGTCTCGTCGCTCTCGGCCGCGATCAGGGAGTCGAAGTCGGTGTACTGCACCGGCTCGGCGCCCGATTCCCCGTCGATGAGCTCCAGCGCGGTCTCCTGGGCTTCGAGTTCGAGCGCCGCCTCCACCGCCACGGCTTCGATGGCGGCCAGCGCCTCGGCCGCCGCGTCCGTGTCCCCGCTCGACGCGAGGAAGTCGTCCCAGTCGCTCATCGCCGTACCCCCCAGACAAGGCCGTCCCCCGGCCTCACGATCACTCAACTCGCTGGTCACGGCCAGACTAATGGATGCACCGCCTCCGTGTGGAGGTTCCGTGGACTGCCCGAACCGGACATCCCGGCCGGGGGTCCGGCCCGGAGGTCGCCCCCCGGGCCGGGCCCCCGCGCCGGCACCCGTGTCAGCCCTTGGCGAAGGCGGTCGGGCTGAGGGAGTCGAAGCCGAGCCGGACGGCGGTGACCGGGCCGAGGTCGGCGTTGGTGGTGTGCACCGCGGCCAGCTCCTGGTCGGTCAGGGCCCGGCGGTGGATCCGGAACTCGTCCAGGGAGCCGGTGAACCGGCCCGTGCCGTCCGGCTTGGCGCCGAGTTCGAAGCCGCTCACCGCGAAGGCGTCGGTCACCGTGACCGAGCCCGCCGGGACGGCCGTCGAGCCCGCCACCACGCCGTCCACCAGGATCTGGAGCTGCCCGCCGGAGCGGCGCAGCGCCAGCTGGTGCCAGAGCCCGTCGCCGAAGGCCGTGCCCGCCGAGGTGTCCACGGCGGTGACCATGGTGGTCGCGGTGTCGGTCTCGAAGGCCGCGTAGAGCCGGTCCTGCGCGGGTTGGATCCGCAGCCAGATCTGCCGTTCGGCGGCGCCCGTCCCGTACGCCCAGAGCAGCACCTGGTCCGGGTCGGTGGGCTCGGCCTGGTAGCGGGCCTCGGTGCTGACGGTGAAGTCGCCGGCGCCGAGCGCCGTCGCGGCGCGATAGGGCAGCCGGACGTCGTCGTCGGCGCCGTCCAGGGTGAGCGCGCCGCCGAAGGCGCCGGCCGAGGTCAGGGCGGCTCCGCCGTCGACGCGGGCGTTGACGCAGTGGGCGGAGCCGTCCGGGGTGGACGGCCCGTCGTCGAGGCGGACCACGTCGTGCTGCTGGGTCCACTGGTTCTCGAAGCTCCACCAGAGCGCGGGCAGGTCGGCCGGGTAGTAGCCGCTGCTGCCGACCGGCGAGCCGGCGACCGTCGCGAGCTCGGCAGCGCTCAGCGCCCGGTGGTAGAGCCGGACCTCGTCCAGCGAGCCGGTCAGCACGTCGGTGCCGGTGGGCTTGGCGCCCACCCGCAGGCCCTCGATGCCCTGTTCCGGACCGGCCGTCAGCGAGCCGGTGAGCCCGTCGACGGAGGCGCCGGGGCCGCCGTCGACGCTGAGCCGGACGGTGCCGCCGCTGCGGGTGAGCGCCATCAGGTGCCAGGTGTCGTTGCCGAAGGCGGTGGCCGGGGACGGGTCCGGCAGGGCGACCGAGACGGTGTCGGTGGTGGTCTGCACCCAGGCGAGGAGCCGGTCCTGGGAGGGCTGTGCGCGCACCCACAGCGAGCGCTTGCCGGAGGTGGAGCCGTAGGCCCAGAGCAGGGCCTGGTCGCCGGTGCCGGCCTGGTACTTGAACCAGAGGGTGTAGCTGAAGTCGCCCGCGCCGACGTCGAGGGCCGGCGTGTACGGCAGCTGGACGCCGGGGCGGTCGCCGCCGACGTCGATGCCGCTCGCGCCGACCCGGCCGCCCACCAGCGCGGGCTTGCCGCCGAGCAGGGTGCCGTCGGCGCAGTGCCCGGAGACGTCCTCCTCGATCGCGACCGGGGTGCGGGCGGGCACGGCCGCGCCGTCCAGGACCTGGAAGGGCAGCCGCACCCCGAGTGCCGTGTCGACCTCGGGCGCCAGGGCCGCCGCGTTGGTGTCGCGCACCGCGGCGATCTGGGCGGGCGTCAGCGCGGTGCGGTACAGCCGGAACTCGTCCAGCGAGCCGGTGAAGCGGTCGCCGGCGCCGGTGTCGGCCTTGGCGCCCAGCCGCAGTCCGGTGGACCGGTCGCCCGGGCCCGGGGTGACGGCGCCGGTGACGCCGGTGGCGGTGGCGGGGGTGCCGCCGTCGACGGCGAGGGCGACGGTCCCGCCGGTGCGCGACAGCGTCACCAGGTGCCAGGCGCCGTCGCCGAAGGCGGTCGCCGGGGACGGGTCGGGCAGGGCGACGGGGGTGCCGGCGTCGGTGCCCTGGACCCAGGCCTGGAGCCGGTCCTGGCCGGGCTGCGCGCGCAGCCACACCTGGGGGGCGGTGGCGCCGACGCCGTAGCCCCAGAACAGGACCTGCTGGGCGGTGGCGGCGGTGGCCTGGTACTTGAACCAGAGGGTGTAGGTGAAGTCGCCCGCGCCGGGGTCGATCGGCCGCGACCAGGGCAGTTCGGCGTACTGCGCGGCGGCCGCGGCGCCGTCCAGCACCAGGCCCTGGTTGTAGCGGCCGGCGCCGAGCACCGCGCCGCCGCGCGGGTAGGCGTCGCCGTGCTCCGGGCCCGCGTCGGGGGTGGTGACCGCGGCGGGGACCTGCTGCTGGTCGGAGCCGGTGCCGTGGAAGCCGCCGGGCAGTCCGAGCGCGGCCGGGGTGAGGGCGCGGAACCGGATCCGGTCCGCGGAGAAGGCCGTGCCGGTCTCGTAGAGCAGCCCGATCTCGCCGGTCGCGGCCTCGACCAGGTCGGAGTAGCCGGAGGCGTCGCCGGTGATCAGGCCGTTCGCCGGGGTCTTCCAGGTGCTGCCGTTGTCCAGGGAGTAGCGGACCGTCATCTTCTTGCGGCTGACCGGGTCAGCCGGGCCGGAGAACAGCAGGGTGTCGCCCGGCGCGCTCTGCCAGGTCTGCTTCAGGGCCAGGACGGAGCCCTGGACGTCCGGGGTGACCAGCCCGGGGAGGACGGTGGCGGCGGGCGTCGTCGTCCCGCCGTCGGTGCTGACCGCGCGGGTGCGGTGGTCGGCGCTGCCGCCGATCTGGTTGCGGGCCATGGCGTAGACGCCGCCGCCGCGCAGCTCGGTGACGGAGACCTCGCCGGGGTTGACCAGCGCCTGGCCGGGGTCGGCCGGGTCCGGCACGTAGGAGTTCGGGGTCGAGCCGGCCTGCCAGCTGGCGCCGTGGTCGTCGCTGTACAGCACGCCGGCGTAGACCACGCCCTTGGACGGGACCTGGTGCGCCCCGACGACCAGCCGTCCGGCGTGGGCACCCTGGGTGAGCTGGACGCCGTGCCCGGGGCCGGTGGCGAACCAGCCGTCGGTGGCGCCGGAGAACGTCGAGGTCAGCTGCTCGGCGGCGGACCAGGTCCGGCCGTCGTCGTCGCTGTGCTGGATCCAGGGCAGCCGCTTGCCGGTCGGCGTGGCGGGGTTGGAGGTGGAGAGCAGGAAGATCCGGCCGGTGGCGGTGTCCACCACGGGCGCCGCGTTGCCCCGGGTGTAGGGCTGGTCGGGGTCGCCCGGGCCGCCGGAGAGCACGACCTCGACCGGGCCCCAGGTGCGGCCGTCGTTGGTGGAACGGCGCACCACGAGGTCGATGTCCTGGCGGTCGGCGCAGCTGGGCGACTTGCGGGCCTCGGCGAAGGCGAGCAGGGTGCCGGCCGCCGTCCGGGCCAGAGCGGGGATGCGGTAGCACCCGTAGCCGCCGGTGCCGCCGGCGAAGAGCACCTGGTCGGTGGTGCCGGTGACCCCGCTCGCGAAGGACCGTCCGGCCGGCGGGCCCGCCAGCGCGCAGACGATCGCCGTGCAGAGCACCGCCGCCCAGAGCGGCCAGACCCGCTGTAACGCGCGCGGCCGGAGTGTCTTCCGATGTGATGATCGATCCATGACAGCGGACTGTAGGTCGATCGCGTGTACGACACATGTCCGGGGCGTGGTGGAAACTCTCCAAGATCGGTTCATGATCGTTGTCGTGGGCCGTCACTCCGGTCCGTCGCCGTGCCGTCGGAGACTGGACCGGACGCGGCGGACGGTCGCCGTACCCCTCTCCCCCCAAGGACTGCCAGCGTGACCGAGCGCGTTCTCACCCCCCGCAACCGGGGCTTCCTCTTCCTGGACTCCCACCCGGCGGGTTGCCGGCAGCTGGTGGCCGACATGTGGGAGGCCTGCCCCGCGCCCGCCTCCGTTCCCGCCGAGGAGCCGGCGGGCACCGGGCCGGTGGCGCTGGTCATCGGCTCCTCCGCCGGGTACGGCCTGGCGGCCACGCTCGCCGGGCTCAAGCGGGCCGGCATCCGCGGGATCGCGGTCTCCTTCGAGAAGGCGCCCACCGAGCGCCGCACCGCCACGGCCGGCTGGTACCGCACCGCCGCGACCGCCGACCTCGCCCGCGGCGCCGGGCGGGACCTGGTCTTCCTCAACGGCGACGCGTTCTCCGACGCCATGAAGCAGCAGGTGGCCGACCTGATCGAGGAGCGGTTCGGCGGCCGGCTCGACTACCTGGTCTACTCGGTCGCCGCGCCCCGGCGCACCGACCCGGACACCGGCGCCGCGTACGCCTCCGTCCTCAAGCCGATCGGCCGGGCCAACCGCACCAAGACCCTGGTCTTCGACGACCAGGGCGTCCCCGAGGTCCGGGAGGTCGAGACCGCGCCGGCCGAGGGCGACGACGTCGAGCAGACCGTGGCCGTGATGGGCGGCGCCGACTGGGAGCGCTGGATCGACCACCTCTCCGGCCGGGGCCTGCTCGCCGAGGGCTTCGCCACCGTCGCGCTGTCGTACATCGGCTCGCCGCTGACCGCCGCGCTCTACCGGCAGGGCACCATCGGCGCGGCCAAGGCCCACCTGGAGGCCACCGCCCGCACGCTGGACGAGCGGCTCGCCAAGACGGTCGGCGGGCGGGCCGTGACCTCCGTCAACGGCGCCGCCGTCACCCAGTCCTCCACCGCCATCCCCGGCATCGCGCTCTACACCGGGCTGCTGCGCGGCGTCCTCGGCGCGGACCTCGTCCCGCCGATCCGTCAGCTCGCCACCCTGTGGGACCAGCTCACCGGCGCGGCCCCGCTCGCCCTCGACGAGGAGGGCCGGATCCGGCTGGACACCTGGGAGCTCACCGAGGCCGTCCAGTCGGCGGTCGGCGAGCGCTGGGCGGCGGTCACCACCGACACCGTCGCGGAGCTCGCCGACGTCGAGTGGTTCCACGCCGAGGTCCGGCGGCTGTACGGCTTCTCCGCCCCGGGCGTCGACTACACCGCCCCGGTGGCCACCGACGTCCCGTGGCCCGACCACACCCGCTGACCTCGGATCTGACCCCGGGTCAGACCTCGGATCAGACCTCGATCTGGGCCAGCCCGGGGTAGACGTCCTGCCACCGGTAGCGACGGCAGTGGAAGTGCCAGTAGGCGAAGCCGGTCATGTAGCGGTCGAGGTGCGGGCGCTGCTCCTCGGTCGCGAGCTCCAGGACGCGGCGGTAGGCGCCGACGCCGCCGTCCAGGCTCCGGCGGTAGGCGGCGAGGTAGGGGATGCCCTCGCTCACCGCGCGGCGGTGGATCCGGCTGACGGTGAAGTCCTCGCCGTGCACCGCCTCCTTGTAGAAGGACAGCACGTCGTTGGCGTCGTTGAGGAAGGCGACGCAGGAGTTCAGCGCCGCCGCCCAGAACGCCCGGGCGCGGCGGGCGTCCAGGCAGGGGTCGGTGAACTGGAGTGAGGTGAACCAGAACTGGCTGAAGCCGTTGAAGACCCGGACGAAGTCGCTGTCGACGTCGTCGGTGGCCTCCGGGGTGAACTCCGCCTCCATGAGGACGCCGGCGATCGCGTTGTGGAAGAAGGTCTTGAAGACGGCGAGGAAGGTCGGATCGCAGAACGGCGCGATCTCGTCGAACATGTGCCGGATGTACCGGGTGTTCGGCGAGGACGCGCCCTGCTCGGGCGACGTCCCGGCCCGCAGGATGGCGGCGGCCTCCGCCGGGTCGTGGCAGCACACGTCGTCGGTGTGGGTGGTGAACACCCAGACGCGATCGAGGGCGAACGCGAGTTCGTCGTCGGCGACGGGCACCATGAGGGCGCGCATCAGCGCGATGTTGCGGGTGGTCGCGGCGGGGACGGTGACGCCCCACGCCGCGAACTCGCCGGTGAGCAGATCCGCGGTGGCGCGGACCCGCGCGAGGTCCACGGGCGGGTCGAAGCCCTCGGTGCGGGCGATCAGCTCGTCCACCAGGCCGGCGGCCAGGACACCGGCCACCATGGCACGGTGGCGTGGATCGGGGACGGCCTCCAGTCCGCTCCGCGCGGTGTAGCGGAGGGTGTCCACGCCCGGCGGTCGCGGATGCCGGATCGTGCGGCGGTCGGTCGAGTCCACACCGCGTCCTTTCAGTCGGCCAGGGGTCAGTTGGCCAGGGTGAAGTCGCCGCCGAGCGCGGCGGCGAGCTTGTCCACGCCGGTCAGCGCGGTGAGGCTGGTCACCGGGGTGCTGCTGTCGGTGGTGGTGCCGTTGCCCAGCTGGCCGGAGCCGTTGTTGCCCCAGGAGCGCACCGTGCTGTCGCCCAGCAGGACGGCGGTGTGCTCACGGCCGGCCACGACCAGCTGGACGCCGGTCAGAGCCGGGACCGGGACGGGGGTGACCCGGAAGTCGGTCGTCCCGTCGCCGATCTGACCCGAGGTGTTCTGGCCCCACGCGCTGAGCTTGTGGTCGCCGTCGCTGACGGCCAGGCTGTGGAAGGCGCCGGCCGCGATCAGCGAGACGCCACCCGACCAGCCGCCCAGGGTGTCGACCGGGGTGAAGCGGTTGATGGTGGTGTTGTCGCCGAGCTGGCCGGTGGCGTTGTAGCCCCAGGCCTTCACGACCGTACTGCTCGCCGAGCCGGCCAGGGCGAGGTTGTGGCGGGCGCCGGCCGCGATCCGGGTCACGCCGGCCAGGCCGGTGACCGGGGCCGGGACGTTGCGGCTGGTGGAGGTGCCGTCGCCGAGCTGGCCGTTGATGTTGTAGCCCCACGCCCACACGGTGCCGTCCTCGCGCAGCGCGAGGCTGTGGTGGAGGCCGGCGGCGATGGCGATCACCTTGTTCAGGCCCTCCACCCGGACCGGGACGCTGCTGTCCGTGGTGGTGCCGTTGCCGAGCTGGCCGTAGTCGTTCCTGCCCCACGCGACCACGGTCTGATCCGCGAGCAGCGCCAGGCTGTGCACACCGCCGGCCGCGATGTCGGTGGCGTCGGACAGGTTGACGACCTGGCCCGGCGCGTTGTGGCTGAACACCGAGCCGTCGCCGAGCTGGCCCGAGCCGTTGGCGCCCCAGGACTGGACGGTCCGGTCCGTCAGCAGGGCCAGGCCGTGGCCGCTGCGCGGGTCACCGCCACCGGCGGCGATCTTCACCACCTCGGCGCTGGTGAGCCCCAGGACGGTGGTGGCGGTCGTCCGGAAGTCGGTCCAGGTACCGTCGCCGAGCTGGCCGGCGCGATTGTTGCCCCAGGACTTCAGTCGCTTCTCCATCTGCCTGCTTCTCCTCGTCATCGGGTGTCGGCCGCCCAGCGGTGGCGGCTCGTACGACCACGTGCCTGACGCATCATCAGCGATGGGTGACCGGCCCGAGGGTCCCGATTTTCGATCTTCACTCGAAGAGGTGAAGATCAGCGCACTCCGGGATACTGCCGGAATGACCGATGATCTGATGAGCCGACCTGAGGCGCTGCCGGACGGTAACGGGGAACGACGGACGCTGCGGCGCGACGTGTCCGGGTCCGCACTGGTGGCGGGTCTGGTCTGCGTCGCGGTGTCGTTCTCCGGACCGCTGGTGGTGGTGCTCGCGGCAGCGGCCGCCGGGCACCTGGACCCCGCACACACGGCGTCCTGGATCTGGGCGGTGGCGATCGGCAGCGGGGTCAGCGGCTTCGCCCTGAGCTGGTGGACCCGGACGCCGGTGATCACCGCCTGGTCCACCCCGGGCGCCGCGCTGCTGGTGACCAGCCTGGGCGACTACCCGTACCGGGAGGCGATCGGGGCGTTCCTGGTGAGCGGGCTCGTGGTGACGGTGTTCGGGGTGACCGGTTGGTTCGGCAAGCTGATCGCCGCGGTGCCGGAGGGCATCGTGAACGCGATGCTGGCGGGCATCCTGTTCTCCTTCGGCGCCGGGATCTTCGGCGCCGTGCACAGCGCGCCGGTGCTGGTGGTGGGCAGCTTCGCGGCCTTCCTGCTGGCCAAGCGGTTCGTCCCCCGGTACGCCGTGCTGCTGGCGCTGCTGGTCGGCGGCGTCCTCGCGGCGCTGACCGTCGGACTGCCACTGCACCCGGGCGCGGGCGGGCCGACGGTGCCCGTGATGACGACGCCCGCGTTCTCCTGGTCGGCGCTGGTCGGGCTGGCGCTCCCGCTCTCGATCGTCGCCCTGGCCTCCCAGAACGCGCCCGGCCTCGGCGTGCTGCGGGCCTTCGGCTACCGCGCCGACGACCGGCTGCTGATCGGCTCCACCGGCGCGGTCTCGGCGCTGCTCGCCCCGTTCGGCTCCCCCGGCGTGAACCTGGCCGCGATCACGGCCGCCATCTGCTCGGGCCCCGAGGCCCACCCGGACCCGCGCCGCCGCTACGTGGCGGGGATGTCCTCCGGTGTGCTGTACGTCCTGGTGGGCAGCTTCGGCGGCATCCTGGTGAGCCTGTTCACCGGCCTGCCGAAGGAACTCGTCGCGGTCATCGCCGGGGTCGCGCTGCTCGCCTCCCTGCAGACCAGCCTCGCCGCGGCCGTCACGGCGGAACGCGGCCGCGACTCCGCCGTGGTCACCTTCCTCGCCAGCGCCTCCGGCATGAGCCTCTTCGGCATCGGCTCGGCCTTCTGGGGCCTGCTCTTCGGCCTCGCCACCCACGTCCTGCTGGACTACCGCCGGAAGCCCGCGTAGCTCCGTAGCGGCGGAGCGGCGGTCACTCCGCGGCGGTGAACACGTGCTCGGCGGGCGGGCCGACCAGCAGGCCCGGGCCGGCCGCGAGCGCCTCGGTCAGGTGCGGGCTCGTCAGGTGCGCCTCGAACGCGGCGCGGTCCGCCCACTCCTCGAACACCAGCCACGCGCTCGGGTCCTCGGGGTGGACGTACGCCTGGTAGCTGATGTTGCCCGGCTCGGCCCGGGACGGCGCGACCAGGGACAGGGCCTGCGCGCGCACCTTGTCCTCGGCGCCGGGGGCCGCCTTGAGCAGGGCGATCGCGGTGACCTTGGGCATGGTGCGCTCCGTTCGACGCTTGCTTACGGGAGTAGCGAGTCTAGGTTTGCGCGTCGGCCCCGACAATGTTCAGCCGTCTCGATCACCACAGTGGTCCCGGGGTCCGTCGAGGAGCACCGTGCCGGTGTCGGTGCGGAGGTGGAGGGCGGTGCGGCCGGTGCGGCGGGTGGTGACCAGGCCGGCACCGCGGAGGGCGCCGAGGTGCTGGGAGACGGCGCTCGGGGTGACGCCCAGGCGGTCGGCGAGTTCGGGGGTGCTCAGCGGTTCGCCGAGGACGTCCAGCAGCGCCGCGCGGGTCCGGCCCAGGACGGCGACGAGGCCGTCCGAGGAGGGCCTCGGCCGTTCCCAGAGCAGCCCGACCCCGGCCGCCGGGTAGCGGATCGAGGCGGCGGCGCGCGGGGAGTGGTCGACGAGGACGTCCGGCCAGACGAACACGGACGGCATCAGCACCAGACCGTGCCCACCTGCCTCGACCGTCCAGGCGGAACCCGTCCGGCGCCGGCCGTGCACCAGCAGCTCCCCCTCCCGCCACACCACGTCCTCGTGCAGCTGGGCGAACAGGCCCTCCACCCCGCCGTCCACCAGCGCCACCGCCCGCCGCCCCAGGTCCGCCTCCAGCAGCGCCCGCATCCGCCCCCAGCGCGGCGCGATCAGCCGGGCGTGGCAGCGCTCCAGCGCCTCGGTCACCCGTGCCAGCAGCTCCCGCGGGCCGGGCAGCG
>NZ_JBFBDO010000073.1:0-43185 GCF_040683335.1 Kitasatospora sp. NPDC093806 | reverse complement strand
CCGGTGACCTCGCGCACCGTCGTCGACGCGCCGCCCGCGTTCCCGGAGGCCGCGGGCATCCGGCGGGGGGAGTGGACCGAACTCTCCCGGATGCGCCGCTCGTCCAAACGCTTCGGACGCCAGCCGCTCGACCCCGCCGTCCTGCTCGACACCCTCGGCACCCTGGCCACCGAGCTGCCCTGCGACCTGACCGGCACCGGCTTCGGCGTCACCGTGCTGTCCGCGCCGGGCCGGCTGCCCGACGACCGCCCGACGGACGAGGGCGCGCCGCGCTTCGTCGCGACCCCGTTCGTCACCGACAACGCGGCGATCGCCCGCGCCTGCATGGGCCAGAGCCACCTGGCCGGCGCGGACTCCTTCGTCCTGCTGCACGCCGACCGCGCCGGGACCCTCGGCAGCGGCCCCGCCCTGCTGCGCGAGGCCATCTTCCGCTCCGCGGCCGCCGCCCACCTGCTCTACCTCGGCGCCGCGCGCAACGCCATCGGCGTCACCGGCGTCGGCGGCTTCGACGCGGCCCGCTGGCTCGCCGCCGCCGGGCTCGACGAGACCCGCGAGCTGCTGTACGTGGTCGCGCTCGGCAGCGACCGCGAGGACGACCGCAAGCTGGACCGCGCCGAGATCGCCTACGCCCAGGGGGAAGGATGACGGGCCTGCTGTGGGAGCGCCTGCGCGCCGCCCTGGCGGAGCACCACGACCGGCCGGCGCTCGGCGACCCGGAGGGGACCCTCCGGTACGGCGAACTCCTCTCCCGCGTCGAGAAGTTACGGGCCGGGCTGGGCCTCGACGGGTGGTCCGGACCGGACCGCGCGCGGGTCGCGCTGAGCGCCGGGAACACCGCGCACTACCCGGTCGCCCTGCTGGCCGTGCTCGCCGCCGGCGCGGTGCCGTTCCTCTTCGACCCCCAGTGGGGCGAGACGGAGATCTCCGCCGCGGTCCGCAGCTGCGGCATCGACCTGCTCGTCCACGACCGCCCGCTGCCCGTCGGCTCGGCCGGGCCCGCCCGCGCGCTGAACGGTCCGCTGTTCCTCAGCGAGGCCACCGGCGAGCGCGACCGCCCGGAGCTGCTGGCGACCACCGAACTGTGCCGCTACACCACCGGGAGCACCGGCTACCCCAACTGCGTGGAGTTCGCCGGCACCGCGGTGATCGGCGCCGCCACCGGCTGGATCGACGGCACCGGCCTCGGACCGGAGGACCGCATCCTCTGCTTCGCCGGCCTCGCCAACGGCCTGGCCTTCAACACCTCCCTCGTCCCCGGCCTGCTGGCCGGCTCCCTCCTCCACCTGGCCGGCGGCCTGCCGTCGGCCGGACACGTGCTGCGCTACGTCCGGCAGACCGGGCCCACCCGGCTCACCGGGTTCCCGGCGCTCTACGCCTCGCTGCTGCGCCGCACCGCCCCGGCCCCGGAACTCGCCGGCATCCGGGTGGCGATCTCCTCGGGCGCCCCGCTCCCGCCGGACGACGCCCGCGCCCTGCGGGAGCGCTACGGCCTGGCCGTCGCCAACTACTACGGCATCGCCGAGACCGGTCCGCTCACCTTCGACCGCGAGCCCGACCCGGCCCGCGGCCTCGGCGCACCGCTGCCCGGCGTCCGGTTCCGGATCCCGGACGGGGCCCGCGCCGGGGAGCCCGGGGCGATCGCGGTCCGCTCCACGTCCATGGGCTCGCGCTACCTCAACGCCCCCGGCGTGCTCGAACGCCGGCTCGACGAGGACGGGTTCTACGCGACCGGCGACGAGGGCTACCTGGCGGCCGGGCTGCTGCACCTGGCCGGCCGCTCGGGAAAGCTCATCAACGTCGGCGGCCGCAAGGTCGACCCCACCGAGGTCGCGGACGTCCTGCGCACCGTGCCCGGCGTGACCGACGCCCTCGTCCTGGAGGTCACCAGGTCCGACGGCGACAAGGCGCTCGGCGCGCTCGTCGAGGCCCCGGCCGGCCTGGCGGCGGACGCCGTCCGCGCCCACTGTCGCGGCCTGCTCGCCCCGTACAAGGTGCCCGAACGCCTCGCCGTCGTGGACCGCATCCCCGCCTCCAGCATCGGCAAGCCCCGGCTGGCGGCCGCCCGCGCGCTGCTGGAGGGCTGAGCCGGGCCGTCGCCGCCCCGGGCGGCGGACCTCCCGTCGGCCGCCCCGGTCCCACCGGATTCCTCGGCCCCACCGGATTCCCCGGTCCCACCGGATTCCCAACGAAACGGAAGTGTCATGACCAGTCAGGCCCCGAAAGGCAGTGCCCTGCACGTCCGCGTCGCCGACCTCGCGGTGAGCGCCAGCGACGGCGGACTCCCGCTGGAGGCCGTCACCGCCGGCAGCTCCACCTTCGCCGAGCTCGGCATGTCCTCGCTGTCCTTCCTGCGGTTGATCGACTCCCTGGAGAACGAGTTCGGCGTCTACATCGACCTGGAGGAGGCGGCCGGCACCCTCGGTACCGTCGACGGCCTGGTGACGTACATGGAAGGCCAGGGAGTCGGCACCCATGCCGGATGATCCGCAGCAGACCCCGGCCGAGCGGCAGTTGCGCGGCCGGCTCGCCATCGCCGCCCGCTCGCTCTCGCTCGGCGGGCACGACGACTTCAACCAGGGACAGGTCTCGGCCCGGCTGCCCGGCAGCCGCGCCTTCCAGATCAAGGGCGCGCTGACCGGCTTCGACGAATGCGTCCCCGCGGACGTCATCCCCGCCGAGGTCGACCCCGACGCGCCCGCGCACCGGCTCGCCCCGCCCGAACTCGCCCTGCACCAGGCGGTCTACGCGGCGCGGCCGGACGTCAACGGCATCGTGCACAGCCACGCGCCGTACACCCTGGCCTTCGGCGCCACCGACCTCGAACTGAGACCGGTCTCCCACGACGGGGCCTACTTCGAGGACCGGCTGTCCCGCTTCACCCTGACCAGCAACACCATCCTGGACATCGCCACCGGCCGCGCGGTCGCCACCGCCCTGGGCCCCGACCCGGCGCTGCTGCTCCGCAACCACGGCGGACTGGTGGTCGGCAAGACGCTCAAGCACGCCGTCGTCCTCGCCCACCTGCTGGAACGGGCCTGCCGGCTCCAGCTCCTGGTGGAATCCGCGCCCGGCAAGTACCACAGCTCCTCGGCCGTCGACGTCGAGGCCAAGCGCGACTTCATCTACGGCGACCTCGCGGTCCGCTCCTACTGGGAGCACTCGGTGCGCGCCGTGCTGCGCGCCTTCCCCGAGGCGGTGGACTGGTGAAGGTCGAGCGGCACTTCGCCGACGACACCCAGCGCGAACTCTTCGCCCTGGTCGAGGAGATCGCGGACAAGGAACTCGCGCCGCGCGCCGACGTCGAGGAGCGCTCCGGCCGCTTCCCGCGGGAGACGGTCGAACTGCTCGGCCGGGCCGGGCTGATCGGGCTGCCGTTCCCGGAACGCTGGGGCGGCGGCGACCAGCCGTACACCGTCTACCTCCAGGTGCTGGAGCGGCTCGCCTACCGCTGGTTCGCGGTGGCCGAGTCCGTCCACCTCCAGGTGCTGGCCTCGCACGGCCTGGCCCGGTTCGGCGACGACGACCAGCGCGACCGGTGGCTCCCCGAGCTGCTGAGCGGGGAGGTGCTCGGCGCGAACGCGCTGTCCGAGGCCGAGGCCGGCTCGGACCTGGAGGGCATCCGCACCACCGCCGTCCGCGAGGGCGACGGCTACCGGATCTCGGGCACCAAGTCCTGGGTCAGCCACGGCGGTGTGGCCGGCCTCTACAACGTCTACTGCCGCACCGGTACGGCGGGCCTGGGCAGCCTGACCTGCCTGATGGTCGACGCACACACCCCGGGAGTGCTGCCCCAGCCGCCGGAGCACAAGATGGCGGTGGCGACCCTGCCGACCGCCCAGGTCGTCCTCGACGACGTCCGGGTGCCCGCGGGCATGCGGCTCGGCCGGGAGAACCGGGGCATGCTGGTGGCCGCCTCGGTGTTCGACCACGGGCGGCTCGGCATCGCGGCCTGCGCCGTCGGCCTCGCCCAGGCGGCCCTGGACCACGCCACCGAATACGCCAAGGGCCGGATCCAGTTCGGCGCGCCCGTCATCACCTTCCAGGGCGTCGGCTTCCTGCTCGCCGACATGGCCACCCAGGTCGCGGCCTCCCGCGCGCTGCTCCTGGAGGCGGCCCGACTCCGGGACGCCGGACGGCCGTTCGCGACCCAAGCCGCCCAGGCGAAGCTCTTCGCCACCGACACCGCGATGCGGGTCACCACCGACGCCGTCCAGGTGCTCGGCGGACACGGCTACGTCCAGGACCACCCCGTGGAACGGTGGATGCGGGAGGCGAAGCTCCTGCAGATCATCGAGGGCACCAACCAGATCCAGCGGGCGGCGATCGCTCGCGCGCTGTGACCGCCGCCCGCCCCCGGCGTCCCCGAACGCCCGTCACCACTCAACCGACCCAGGGAACACCATGCGCTTCGGCTGCTTCATCTCCCCGCTCCACCCGATCGGCGAGGACCTCAACCTCCTGTACCAGCGCGACATGGAATTCGTCGAGCTCGTCGACTCCCTGAACTACGAGGAACTGTGGATCGGGGAGCACCACTCGGCGGGCTGGGGCACCATCCCGGCGCCGGAGCTGTTCATCGCCGCGGCGGCCGAACGGACCCGGCGGATCAAGTTCGCGACCGGTGTCACCGCGCTGCCCTACCACCACCCCTTCCTGGTCGCCGACCGGGCGATCCAGCTCGACCACCAGACCCGGGGCCGGTTCATCCTCGGCGGCGGCGCCGGGTCCGTGATCTCGGACATGCACATGTTCGGGATCGACCCCCAGTCGACCCGGGAACGGACCGCCCAGGCCATGGAGACGGTCGTCGCGCTGCTCGCCGGCGAGACCGTCACCCGGGACGAGGGCTGGTTCAAACTGGTCGACGCCCGGCTCCAGCTCGACCCCTTCACCCCGGGCGGGCCGGAGGTCACCGTCGCCAGCGCCGCCACCCCGTTCGGGGTCAAGCTGGCGGGCCGGCTCGGCATCAGCGTGCTCTCCCACGCCGCGCCGCCGTGGGGCGCGGTCCGGGCCGGCCTGAGCCTGGGCCTCGAACGGCTCGCGGACCAGTGGCGCCACCACGAGGAGGCCGCCGCCGAGGCGGGCCGCCAGGTGTCCCGGGACGACTGGCGCCTGGTCGTCCCCGTGCACGTGGCGCCCACCTCGGAGGAGGCGCTGGACGACATCCGCGAGGGGTGGCTGCGCCAGCGCAACGAGCTCTGGATCGACACCTTCGCCATCCCGATGTCGCGCAACCCGCAGAGCGGGGCCAAGGCCTTCGAGGCCACCGTGGCGGCCAACGGCATCATCGCCGGTGACGTCGAGCACGTGGTCGGCGCGATCACCAAGCTGCAGGAGATCACCGGCGGGTTCGGGACCCTGCTCATCTCCTGCCAGGACTGGGCGTCGCGGGAGGCCCAGCGGCGCAGCCTCGACCTGTTCGCGCGCTTCGTGGTGCCCCGCTTCCGGGGTACGGCCGACCGCCTGCGCGCCTCCAACGACTGGGCGGCCGCCAACCGCACCGCGATGCAGGAGGCCGGCTTCGCGGCCCGGACCAAGGCGATGGCGGAGCACGGCGGGACCGAGACCGACGGCGACGCCGCGGCCCGCGCCTGAGCACTCCGCTGCCCGACCGGGGCCGTCGCACCCGCGGTGCGACGGCCCCGGTGCCGGTTGGTGATCATGGGGCCGGGCGGTGGCCGTAGAGTGGTGCGCGCAGCTGGTTCGCCCTGTCCGCCAGGCAGGCGCGTCGCAAGAGGGAACCCGGTGGGAGTCCGGGACTGCCCCGCAGCGGTGAGCGGGAACGACCGCCGTCAGACGCACTGGGCCCGGCCGGGCCCGGGAAGCGACGGCCACTAGGTGTCCGCCCTTTCACGGGTGGCGTGCCCGCGAGTCCGAAGACCTGCCACTGCCCGGGGACCGCAGCGGTCCCCGGTCTCACCGTGACCCCGAGGGCGGGCCGACGGCGTGGCAGGGGGCGCATCCGTGTGCCCGTCCGCTCCGCACGCACGCCTCGCTCCGGGTCCGCGAACTCGCGAAGGAGAGTTCCGTGAAGCAGACCGGTCAGCGCGGATCCCGCACCGCCGGCACCACCACCGGGGAGGTGACGGCCCGATGACGGCGCCCTCGGTTCCCTCCGTTCCGCCGGTTCCGCCGGTCCCGTCGGCCGACCCGGCCCCGTCCCGGACGCCGGGGGACTCGGCCGTGACCCTCGCGCACATCATGAGCGAGCACGACACCAACCTCTACGGGACGGTGCACGGCGGCGTGGTGATGAAGCTGATCGACGACGCCGCGGCCGCCGCCGCGGGCCGCCACGCCGGGGTGCCCGCGGTGACGGTGTCGGTCGAGGAGATGACCTTCCTCGCCCCGGTCCGGGCCGGGGACCTACTCACCGTCCGCGCCCGGGTGGACCACGCCGGGCGCACCTCGATGGACGTCTCGGTGGTGGTCACGGCGGAACGGTGGAACCTCACCGGACCGGTCACCCGGGTGGCGACGGCGCAGCTGGTGTTCGTCGCCGTCGACGCCGACGGGCAGCCGCACCGGGTACCCGCCCTGGTCCCGGAGACCCCCGCCGACCAGCGGCGCGAGCGCCTCTCCAGGGAACGCCGCGCCCGGCGGTCCTGACCGCCGCGACCCACGCGGGTCCGCGCGCCGCCCCGGCGCCCGGACCCGCACGGGCCCGCACCCGGACCCGCGCCCCTGACCCGCACCCGCGCCCGCACCCCAGGCTCGCGCCTGCGCCCGCGCCCGGACCCGCGCCCGGACCCGCGCCCGGTACCCGGAGCCGTGCTCGCGCCTGGACCCGCGCCCTCACCCACGCCCGCACCCGGCGTCAGGCTGTGACGGTCAGTCGACGCGCAGGGTGAACTGGGCGGTGTGCAGCTGTCCGGCGGTCTGGAACTGGAGGAAGACCCGCCAGTCGCCCGGCGCGGGGAGCAGGGCCTGGAAGGTCAGGGTGGGTCCGCCGTGGTCGCCGTCGACCCGGTCCGCCGGGTGGAGGTGGGCCAGCGCCTGGTCGCCCGCGTGGAACGCGGTGAGGTGGGCGTAACTGTCCAGGTAGGGCTGGATATCGTCGACCGGTCGGCCGTCCCGGCTGACGGTGGCGACCAACTGGTGGGCGCCGGCCATCGGCCGGGCGTGCAGGGTGACGGTGTAGCCGTCGACGGTGGCGCTCTCCTCCGGGGCGGGCAGCGGCACCGCGGCGGCCTCGCCGGGCACCGTCACGGTGCGGCTGAGCACGAGCTCCGCGGCGTGCGGGCCGGTGTCCGGGACGAAGTCGGCGTACAGCCGCCAGGTGCCCGGGGCGAGGGCGGCCAGATCGGCGGTCCAGGTGCCGTCGGCGGCCATGTCGGGGTGCAGGTGCTGGAAGCCGGTGAGGTCGCCGCGGATCGCGTAGAAGTGCAGCTTCTTGGTCTGGTGGACGGCGAAGCCGGTGACGGGCGAGCCGTCCGGGCCGGTGACGGTGAAGCGCAGGGCGGTCGGCCGCTGGGCCGGCAGCCGGGAGGTCGCGATGTCCAGCCGGTAGCCGTCCTGCTCGGCGGCGAGGCCCCGGGTGGGTCCGGCGGCGGCGCCCGCCGGATGCGCCATGCCTGGCATCCCGGGCATCCCGTCCGTCCCGTCCGTACTTGCGCCGGCGGCCCCGGCGGAACCGGCGGGGGCCGACGGGACGGTGGCCGCCATCCCGAGCACGAGCAGCACCGGAACGCAGGAGGCGAGCAGCCACCCCCGGGAGAACGGGCGAGCGGGAGAAGCGGTCATCGGCGGGTCCTTCCCGTACGGGGCGCGAGCCCGACCGGGCACGCCGTCCGGGGCCGAGGGGATTCGGCCCGCATGACGACTCGGAGACCCGCGCCGGGCGCCGGGATAACGGAAAGTCGCGGCGTTGATCGGATGTCAATCCACGACCGCTTTACTGCGGGCACGGCCGGGGTGACCCGACCGGGCATCGAAACGCACCAGTTCGTTAGGGTTCGATCATGAACAGCACGTCAGTCCAGCCGCCCACGACCCTGCCGGTCCTGGAGACCGCCCTCGTCCGCTTGCGTGACCACCGCGCCGACGACCTCGACGCCATGCGCTCCGTCTGGGGTGACGCGGCCGGGATGCGCCACCTCTCGACCGGCGTCATGGACGACGGCCGGATCCGGCGCCGGCTCGACGAGGCGGTGGCGACCGCCGCCGAACTGCCGCGCCGCCACTACCAGCTGGCCGCCTGCCTGCAGGGCGACGACCGCCCCGTCGGCGGCATCCGGCTGGAGGTCGAGGACGACACCACCGGGTACTCCGGGGTCTTCACCATGGCCCGGCACCTGCGCGGCTCGGGCTGCGCGCCCGACATCGGCTGGCTGATGCTCAAGCTCGCCTTCGCCGAACTCGGCCTCAGCCGGGTGTGGAGCATGACCTCGGTGGAGAACACCGACGCGGTCCGCGCGATCACCCGCTTCGGCTTCACCCCGACCGGCGAGACCGAGCGCTACTTCGCCGAGGCCGACACCACGATGCGCCTGGTCACCATGGAGGTCCGCGCGGAGACCTGGCGCGCCATGCCGGTCCCGGCCGGCCCCGGCTCCGTCTGAACCGGTTCCGGCCGAACCGGAACCCCGCGCGGCGCGCTACGACTCGTCGACGATCCGGCCGTCGCGGAGCTCGACCACCCGGTCCGCGAGCTCCATCAGGTTCGGGTCGTGCGTCGCGACCAGGACGGTGACGCCCTCGCTGCGCACCACCGCGCGCAGCAGCTCCATGATCTGACGGCCGGTCTCCGAGTCCAGCTGGCCGGTCGGCTCGTCGGCGATGATCAGGTCGGGCTCGTTGGCCAGTGCCCGGGCGATGGCGACCCGCTGCTGCTGGCCGCCGGAGAGTTCGCCCGGGCGCTGGTTGGCGTGGTCGGCGAGGCCGACCAGCGCCAGCAGCGTCCGGGCCCGCTCCTCGCGCTGGGCGGCCGGGACCTTGCGCAGCCGCATCGGCACCCCGACGTTCTCGGCGGCGGTGAGCACCGGCAGCAGGCCGAAGGACTGGAAGACGAAGCCGAGGCGGTCGCGGCGCAGCGCGAGCCGCCCGTCCTCGTCCAGCGCGCCCAGGTCGGTCCCGTCCAGGGTGATGGTGCCGCCGGTCGGCGCGTCCAGGCCGCCGACCAGGTTGAGCAGGGTGGTCTTGCCGGAGCCGGAGCGGCCCTTGAGGGCGGTGAGCTCGCCGCGGCCGATGACGAAGGAGACGCCGCGCAGCGCGTGGACGGTGCGCTCGCCGGTCCCGAAACTGCGGCGGAGATCGGTGACGGCCACCATGGGAGCGGTGACGGTGCCGGCCGGTTGCTGCGTCATGCGGCATCCCCCTGGGTGTTCCTGTGGCGCTCCCCGCCGGTGATGCGGCGGTGAATGAGCTGATGTGTTCATGGTCAATCGAAACGCGTCGGCTTGACGTGCCGTCAGCGTCAACGGCGTTGCGATCCGCAGCATTTGCTCATTACTTACATCATTCGCGCAAGTCCCTTCCTTTCCTTGACCGGATCTGACAGCATCGTCCGCTATCCGGTGATCAAGCGCCGGTGATCATCGTATCGGCGCGCCGAAGGCGCCCACCCGCGCAGTCGGATCGAATCGTGCCCGGACCGGGCGCCGCGCGGACCTCATGAAACCGGGGGAGGAACAGGATGCTCGGCTTCGTCGTGCGCCGTCTGCGCGGGCGACTGCCCCTGGCCACCGCCGCCCTGCTCACCGTACTGATCACGACGGCGGTGCTCACGGCCCTGGTGGCCTTCCAGCGCACCGTCGGCGAGATCGGACAGCGCCAGGCCCTCCAGGGCCAGGGGCACCCGCGGACCACCGTGGTGGTCAACTCCGAGCACGGGCTGGACAAGCGGACCAAGGACGACGCCGCGGTCGCCGACTACGGCCGCGCCCTCTTCGGCGACCTGCCGACCGAGACCCGCGCCCTGTCCCGCAGCCGCTCCTACGGCCTGCCGGACGGCACGGCCGACGGCGCCAAACCTGCCCAGGCGGGCAACCCGACGGGCAACCAAGGGGGCGGCCAGCCGGGCAGCGGCAAGGAGTCCGACCTCACCCTGCTCGCCGCCCTCGACCGCCAGCACGTCGGCCTGCTCGCCGGCGCCTGGCCCGCCGCCGCCGGCAAGGAGGCCACCGGCACCGCCCCCGGCCCCGTCCAGGCGGCCGTCCCGCAGAGCACCCTCACCCGCCTCGGCCTCACCGCCGAAGCCCTCCCCGCCGAGGTCAGGCTCACCGACCGCTACGGCGGCGCCCCGCTCACCGTCCGGATCACCGGCGTCTACCGCGCCACCGACCCGACCGACCTGTACTGGCGGCTCGACCCGGTGCAGGGCCGCGAGATCCAGCTCGGCGGCTTCACCACCTACGGCCCGCTGCTCGTCGACGACACCGTCTTCACCGCCGCCGGCCTCCCGCAGAACGGCCGCAGCTGGCTGCTCGACGCCGACTTCACCGGCGTCGGCCCCGCCGCCGTCGACGCCCTTCGCGGCCGGATCACCGGGGCCGGCGACGACCTCAACAAGAACGCCGGCCTGCTCGCCCGCACCGACCTGCCCGACCTGCTGCGCGAACTCGACTCCAGCGCCATGGTCGCCCGCTCCACCCTGCTGATCGGCGCCCTCCAGCTGATCGTGCTGGCCGCCGCCGCCCTGCTCCTGGTCGTCCACCTCATCGCCACCCGCCAGCAGGCCGAGAACGCCCTGCTCGCCGCCCGCGGCTCCTCCGGCCGACGGCTCGGCGGCTACACCGCCATCGAGGCGTTGCTGCTCGCCCTGCCCGCCGCGCTGTTCGCCCCGCTCCTCACCCCGCCGCTGCTCCGCGTCCTCGGCGGCTTCGGTCCGCTGCGCCACGTCCCGCTGGACACCTCGCTCCGCTGGACCCTCTGGCCGGTCGCGGTCGCCTGCGCCCTCGGCTGCGTACTGCTCGCCGCCGTCCCCGCCCTGCTGCGCGGCGCCGGCGAGGCGGTCCTGCGCCGGGCCGGCCGCCGCCAGGCCGTGGCGGCCGGCGCCGCCCGCTCCGGGGCCGACCTCGCCCTGCTCGCCCTGGCCGTCCTCGCCTACCAGCAACTCGCCCAGTACAGCGGCGGATTGTCGCCGGACGCGGACGGCCGCCTCGGCCTGGACCCGGTCCTGGTCGCCACCCCCACCCTCGCGCTCTGCGCCGGCACCCTGCTCGCCCTGCGGCTGCTCCCGCTCGCCGCCCGGGTCGGCGCCCGGATCGCCGCCGGCGGCCGCGGCCTCGGACCCGCCCTGGTCGGCTGGCAGCTCGCCCGCCGCCCCGGCCGGGCCAGCGGCCCCGTCCTGCTGCTGGTGCTCGGCGTCTCCACCGGCGTCCTGGCCCTCGGCCAGCACGCCACCTGGAACCGCTCCCAGCAGGACCAGGCCTCCTTCGCCACCGCCGGCGGGCTGCGCATCCACGGTTCCCACAGCTCCCCGATGGGGCAGGGCAGCCGGTACGCCACCCTGCCCGGCGCCGAGCGGCTCATCCCGGTCGCCCGCGCGGAGCAGTCCCTGCCCGACAGCACCACCGCCCAGCTGCTCGCCCTGGACGCCGCCGCCTTCGCCGAGCGCGTCCCGGTCCGCGCCGACCTCCTCGCCGGCCAGGACCCGAAGGCGCTGTTCACCCCGCTGACCGGTGGCTCGCCCGCCCCGGTCGGGGTCCCGCTGCCCGGCCGTCCGCACCGGATCGAGGTCGACCTCACCCACACGCCCGACGTGCTGGCCGCCGACCCCGACGACTCCGGCAAGCACGGCCCGGACGCCTGGCTGCTGCTACGCGACCGCTACGGCTTCACCTACATCGCCCCGCTCACCGGCATCCCGGCCACCGGCGACGGCCGCGCCACCGTCGACCTCGCGGCGCTGACCGACGGTGGGCTCAGCTCGGCCGCCGCGCCGCTCACCGTCGTCGGCATGAACCTCAGCTACGGCCCCGGGCAGGGCGGCGTCCTGACCGTCCGACGGCTGGCCGCCGCCGACAGCGCGACCGCCCCCGCCGTGCCCGCCACCGTCCCCGCCGGCCTCGGCTGGACCAACAGCGGCGACAGCGGCACCCGCGCGATCGGCGCCGAGGTCCGCCCCGACCCCTCCGACGACCGGCGGCTGCTGACGGTGCGCTACTCGCGTGCCCGCACCAGCCTCGGCAACGAGCGCGCCGTCATCGCCCCGGTCATCGCCCCCGCCGCCGGCCCCGCGTCGACCGAGATCACCGGCGTCGCCACCGGCGGCTACCTGGCCGCCACCGGCGCGGCCGTCGGTGCGACCGTCCGGGTGCCCTTCGGCCTCGTCATCCTCCAGGTGCGGATCACCGGCACCGTCGAGTCGCTGCCCGTGGCCGGCGGATCCGCCCTGCTCGTCGACCTCGGCACCGTCGCCCGGGCGCTCGCCGTCACCGGACGCGAGACCCCCGCCCCCACCGAATGGTGGCTGCCCGCCACCGGCCCCGGCGACCGTACCCCCGCCGAGGCCGCCGCCGCCCTGCGCGCCGCCCCCGGCACCCCCGAGCTCCAACTGCGCGACGAGGTCGCCGCCGGCCTGCTCGGCGACCCGCTCAGCGCGGCCCCGCAGAACGCCCTCGCCGCCATCGCCGTCGTCACCACCGTGCTCGCCGCGATCGGCTTCGGCGCCGCCGCGGCCGCCGCCGCCGGCGAACGCTCCCGCGACTTCGCCGTCCTGCTCGCCCTCGGCACCCCCAGGCGCCGGCTGGTCCGCACCGCCGCCGCCGAACAGGCCGTCCTGGTCGGCCTCGGCACCCTGGTCGGCCTCGGCCTGGGAGCCCTGATCGTCCATCTGATCGTGCCGCTCGTGGTGCTCACCCCGACGGCCCGCCGACCCGTCCCGGAGGTCCTGGTGGACCTGCCGCTCGGCACCGCCGTGCTGCTCGCCGCCGCGATCGCCGCCGTCCCGCTGCTGTCGGCCCTCCTCGGCGGTCGCCGCCGCCGGGACGTGGCCCAGCGACTGCGGCACCTGGAGGAGATGTGACCAGCCCGGCCGACCCCACCACGCCCGGCACCGGTCCGGAGTCCGGCACCGGTCCGACGGTCGCCCACCGGCCCGCGCCCTGGGTGCGCACCCGGCTGCGCGCGACGCCGCTCGCCGCCGTTCTCACCGCCGTCCTCGCGTTCGGCACGGTCTTCCTCGCGGCCGCCTTCCCGCGCGTCCTCGACCGGACCGCCGACCAGGGCCTGCGTGACTTCCTGCACGACCGGGGCCCCGCCGCGACCAGCGTCTACGCCACCAGCGCGCTGCGCGGGACCGCGGGCGAACTCGACGAGATCACCGGGAAGCTCACCTTGCACACCGGCGAGACCTTCGCCGTCGCCCCGGACGGCCCGGTCTACGGCGCCCGCAGCGGAAAGCCCCGCACCCTCACCACCCCCGGGCTCGCCACACCCGAGGAGCTCCCCCCGACCCTCGACCTGCTCTACCTCAAGGGTCTGGCTGACCACGCCACCCTGGTCGAGGGCCGGTGGCCCGACGCCGGCACGGGTGGACCGGTCCGGATGGCGATCAGCAAGAGCACGGCGGACACCGTCGGCATCCGCCTCGGCGACGTCCTGGACACCAAGGCGTCGATCAACGGCGAGGCCCCCAAGGCCGAAGTGGTCGGCATCTTCACCGCCCACGACCCGGCCGAACCGTTCTGGGTCGAATTGGGCTGCCCCGCCGGGCCCTGCCTGCAGTACATGACCGAGATCAAGAAACTGCCGAGGGCCTACTGGCGTACGACCGGGCTGGTCTCCGGCGACGCCCTCGAACAGATCGGCTCCTGGGAGATCGGCGCCCAGGACTTCTGGCGGCTACCCGTCGACATCGACGGCCTGCGCGCCGACCGCCTGGCCGACACCCAGCGCGACCTCGCCTCCTACCTGACCGGCCCGACGGCCACCGCGCTCAGCGACACGACCTACCGGCAGGACCTGCAGCTCACCTCCCCGCTGCCCAAACTGCTGAGCCAGGCGGCCGAACGCCAGCAGGCCGTCGCGCCGCTGGCCACGATCGGCCCGGCCGGCCTCGCCGGCGTCGGCGTCCTGGTGCTCTGCCTGACCGCCGTGCTCTCCTTCGACCGGCGGATCGCCGAACTGCGGCTGCTCCAGGCCCGCGGCGGCTCGCGCGGCGACGTGCTGCGCCGACTCCTCGGTGAGGGCGCCGTGACGGTCCTGCCCCCGGCGGCGGTGGCGTTCGTCCTCGCCTTCCTGCTGCTGCCCACCCCGCGCTGGGGCGGCACCGTCCTGGCCGCGCTCGGCGTCACCCTGTTCGCCCTGCTGGCACTGCCGGTCCGCGCCGCGCTGCTCTGGTCCCGGCCCCGGGCGGCCGCCGGCCGCCGGCGACTCGCCGGCGAACTCACCGTTTTTGCCGTGACCGCTGCGGCCGTGCTGGAGGTCCGCCGACGCGGCGTCGCCCCGGCCGGGGAGGAGATGGACCCGCTGCTGGTCGCCGCCCCGCTGCTGCTCGCCCTGACCGGTGGCCTGCTGCTGGCGCGCATCCAGCCGCCGGTGGTCGGCCTGTTCGCCGGGGCGGCGGGCCGCGGCCGGGGCGCCGTCGGCTTCCTCGGCCTGGCCCGCGCCTCGCGCGGCAACGGCACCGACCGCCGGCCCTCCGTCCTGCCGCTGATCGCCCTGCTGCTCGCCGTCACCACGGCCGGCTTCGGCGCCACCGTCCTCGACACCGTGGACTCCTCCCGCACCCGCGCCGCCCGGCTGTCCGTCGGCGGTGACGCCTCCGTGGTGCTGCCGATCGGCGTGACGGTTCCGCAGGCGTTCACCGACGCCGCGGCCGCCCTGCCCGGAGTCCGGGCGGCGACCCCGGTCTGGTCCGACACCGAGGTGTTCGTGCTCGGCGCCGGCAGCGGCACCACCCGGGTCACCGCGGTGGCCGCCGACCCGGCCGCCTACGCGCAGATCTCCCGCTCGCTCGGCCGCGGCGCCTTCGACCCGGCCCTGCTGGCCGGGGGCGACGGGGGCGTGGAGACACCCCTCCCGGCCCTGATCTCCAGCGCGTTGGCGAAGCAACTCGGCGGGGAGCGCGATTACCGGGTCCGGATGCCCGGCGGCGGCGAACTGCTGGTCCGTACGGTCGACACGATCGACGACACGCCCGCCCTCCAAGGGGACGGCCGGAAGTTCGTCGTGCTGCCCGCCGGACCAGCCACCGCCCGCGCGCCCGAGACCGGCCGCGCCGGCCTCTGGTTCGGCATCGGCACCCCGGACCAGGGCGAACTGACCCGCCTGGTGCAGGAGCTGATCGTCCCCGGTGCCGCGAAGAAGACCAAGGCGACGATCGCCGACGGTGCGGGCGGCGTATCGGCCGCGGGCGCCCTGCCGCCCGGCTACACGGTGCGCACCAGCGCGGCGGTGGCCGACAAGCTGGCCGAGGACCCGCTGCAGGACTCGGCCGCCCGGCTGTTCTGGACCGCCGTCATCGGCGCCGGCGCGCTCGCCCTGCTCGCCGTCCTGCTGACCCTGGTCCGGGCCGCGCCCGAGCGCACCGCGCTGCTCGCCCGGCTGCGGACCATGGGCCTGCGCCCCCGGCAGGGCCTGACCCTGATCCTGGTCGAGACCGTCCCGCAGATGCTGGTCGCGGCGGTCGGCGGCGCGCTGGTCGCGCTCGCCGCGGTCGCCCTGCTCGGCCCCGCGTTCGACCTGTCCATCCTGGTCGGCGCGGAGATCGCGCCCGGCCTGCCGGTGGCCCTCCCGCCGGTCCTGATCCAGGCGTTCGGGCTCGCGGCGCTGGTCTCCGCGGGGGTCGTCGCCGAGGCGCTGATCGCCGGCCGGCGCCAGATCGCCACCGAACTGCGGGCGGGGGACCAGCGATGACCGCCGGCCCGGCCCGCCGACCCGCCCCGATACCAGTACAGCGGTACGTTCACGAGCGCGTCCACGACAACAGCACGGCGCCGACGAGAGGAGAGCAGCGGTGAACAACAGCGCACAGGAACGGACGGCCGCCCCGGCCCCCACCTTCCGGGAACTGCAGGAACGGGCCCTCGCCGCCGCCTCGCCCAAGGCCTTCGGCGCCGACGCGGCCATCGTCTGCGACCGCCTGGTCCGCATCTTCAGCGCCCAGGGCGTCGAGGTGCAGGCCCTCCAGGGCCTCGAACTGACCATCCGGCAGGGCGACCTGGTCGCCCTGGTCGGCGCCTCGGGCAGCGGCAAGTCCACCCTGCTGACCATCCTGGCCGGCCTCGACGTGCCGACCGCCGGCACCGCCACCGTCGCCGGCTGCGACCTGCTGGAGATGTCCACCCGCGAACGCCTGCGCTACCGCCGCGAGGTGGTCGGCTTCATCTGGCAGCAGACCGCCCGCAACCTGCTGCCCTTCCTCACCGCCGCCGAGAACATCGCGCTGCCCATGCAGCTGCGCGGCGGCCGCAACTCGCGCGGCGCCGGACGCCGGCAGGCCGCCCGGGTCGCCGAACTGCTGGAGGCCCTGGAGATCGGCGAACTCGCCGGCCGGCGCCCCACCGAGATGTCCGGCGGCCAGCAGCAGCGGGTCGCCATCGCGGTCGCGATGGCCAACAACCCGCCGGTGCTGCTCGCCGACGAACCGACCGGCGAGCTCGACTCCGAGACCGGCGCGAGCATCTTCGAGGCCTTCCGCACCGTCAACCGCGACCTCGGGGCGACCGTCGTGATCGTCACCCACGACCCGATGGTGGCCGGCGAGGTCCGCCGCACGGTCGCCATCCGCGACGGCCGCACCAGCAGCGAGGTGCTCCGCCGCACCCTCACCGACGAGCACGGCGAGGAGTCGGTGAACGAGACCGAGTACGTGATGCTCGACCGCACCGGCCGGGTCCAGCTGCCCGCCAAGTTCCTGGAGGCGCTCGGCATGGAGCACCGGGTGGCGGTCGAGTTGGCCCCCGACCACATCGCGGTCCGCCCCGACGACCTCGAAGGGCACTGATCTCAACTGGTGACCCAGGTGACGTCCATCTCGTCGACGAAGGTATGGCCGTCGAAGCTGAGGAAGACCTTCTTGCTGGTGTCGTTGTCGGCGATCCAGCTCTTCTCCCAGGAGGCGACGAGGCCGGCGCTGTCGTACCTGGGAGCGTAGGTGCCCTCGCGGCGCTGCACCGGCTGGTTGAAGAAGGGGTGGCCGCTGCTCAGCCGGTGATTGGTCCGCAGCAGTTGCGTACTGCCCTCGACGGGGATGAGCAGCCGGGCCGGGAAGTTGGTGTGCGCGACGGCGACGGGCTCGACGTAGTGCACGTCGACCTCGTCGGCGTCGACGTACCGGCCCGGAGAGCCGGCCAGCCGGTGGAAGGTCTTGCGGACCCGGTCCGGGCCCTCGAAGCCCTCGGTGAACGTGCGGAGATCACCCTCCTTCTCCTGCCGGTACCAACCGGTGCGGGAGAACTCGTCGAACGCGAAGGAGTCCAGGACCGTGCCGGGGGCCAGGGTCCGGCCCGGCACCTCCAGCAGGTAGGGCTCCTCGATGAACTCGATCACCCGCGAACGGCGCTCGTAGAGCTGCGCGGTGGTCCGCACCCGCCCGGTGCCCCGCGGCAGGTCGGCCCAGGGGGCCACCTTGGGCGGGGCGGGCGCCCAGGCGGTGCAGTCCCGGTCCTGGGAGCCGGTGGTGCGTTCGAGCGTCAGCAGCCGCTCGTTCCTGAACGCGCCGACGGGCGCGCCGACGCCCAGCACGCAGTCCGACAGGTCGTTGATCGCCATCAGCCGCCCGCTGTCGCGCTGGACGAACGACCGCCACGCCTGGCGCCAGTACGAGGTGTCCTTGCCGGTGTCCGGGAACAGCGGACGCAGGGTCACCGCCGGGCCGGCGCCGCTGCCCTCCGCAGTGAGGTACAGGCCGGTGCGGACGTGCCGGATGCGCGTCTAGAGCATGCGGAACCGTTCCGCCTCCCACAGCTCCGGCGCGGACGCGCCCTCCAAGGCGAGCACCACCGGTCGGCCCTCCGGCTCCCAGTCGTCGGCGCGGACCACCTGCTCCGGGTCGCGGTGCAGACGGAACTCGAACGGCTCGGTGGGCCAGTCGATCAGCATGCTCGATCCACCCTTCAGTGGCGACGGTGTGACGATGCGTCAGCGATGATCACAGCCATGATCACCCGGGCCGACGTTCGTGCACCAGGGCATGCGGTCGAACGGCTCGTTCTGTGCGCCGACGGCGCGTTCGGGTCGGGTCTTGTCGGGTCTTGTCAGGTCAGGGATGCTCCTTCACGGGAATTCCGGGCAGGCACACGTGATGCAGGTCCGGTTGAAGGTCCGGCCGGTGGTGAAGGTGGTGATGGTCCGGGTGGTGAAGCAGGCGCGCGGCCCGCAGGTACGGCAGGTGGCCCCGCCGCAGGTCAGGCAGGTGTCACAGGTGATGCAGGTGGCGCCGCGAATGGTGTGGCACCTCGGGAACTCCGTGACCGGCGGGACCGTCGCGCAGAGCGCGGGGATCCTGGTGAGGGGCGGGACCGTCAGGCAGGGGCCGAACCTGGTCTGACAGCCGGCGCAGGTGAAGCAGGTGTCGAGGGTCTCGCACCCCAGGGTGTTGTCCGTGGGCAGGGTGGGGAACTCCGTGTCGAAGGTGTCAGGCAGGCCCACCGCCGGTCCCGGTTGTGCCTCCGCCTGCCCCAGCCGCAGGTCGAGGTCGAAATCGTCGACCGGCGCGGCCGTCTGCACCTGGGTGAAGGCCACCGGCGCCTCGCGACGCAGGGTGACCTTGGTCGCGTCCAGCCCGACGAACGGCGGCTGGTCGCTGGGGATGTCCTCCACCGAGACGACGTCATCCGACGCGAACTCGGCGTAGTAGTCCAGTTGTTTGTTGAAGTACAACCGCCGGTGACCGGGACGGTCGCTGTCGCCCAGCAGACCGCTGAGCGTCAGCGTCTTCGCCGGTCGGTCCGACGGATCGGACAGGTTTCTCGCGACGAAGTCGTCCTGCGGACGGTCGCCGATGCCGCTCGGTCCACCGGGTCCGGTGTCTTTGTCGGCCATGTCAACCTCGGATGCTACTGGTACCGCGTTAACTCTCTGTCACTGTTGACGTGATGTGCCTTTCTTCCATTGTGGGCCCGGCCGCTCGTGTACGCACGGTCGGAGGCCGCACCGGCTTGGGGGATACTGGACCGCAAGGTTCCGGGGCGACAGGTGGGTGAGAGGCGGCGCATGAGCAGCCGGGTGAGGGTGCTGAGGAAGCAGAACCGGCTCAGCCTGGAGGCGCTGGCGGCGCGGGTGGGCGTCACCAAGAGCTACCTCTCCAAGGTGGAGCGCGGTCTCAGCGACCCGTCCATCTCCACCGCGCTGAAGCTCGCGCACGCGCTGAACGTGGACGTCAGCCGGCTCTTCTCGGACGAGGTGGAACCCGAGCTGGTCACCGTGGTCCGGGCCGGCGAGCGGACCCCGATGGCCGGGGGCGCCGGACCGGGCGCCCCGCACTACGAGGGCATCGCCACCGGGCTGGCCGGCAAGCAGATGGTCCCGTTCATGATGTACCCGCCGGCCGAGCTCGCCGACTCGCCGTTCAAGTCCCACGCGGGCGAGGAGTTCCTCTTCGTCCACCAGGGCATGGCCGAACTGGAGTTCCCGGAGCGGACGGTCGCCCTCGGCCCGGGGGACAGCGTCTACTTCAACGCCGCGCTGCCGCACCGCTGCCGCTCCACCGGCGACGGGCCGGCCGCGATCCTCGTGGTGATCCACGACGACCCGGCCGGCCCGTCGGACCGCGTCCCGACCCTGCCCTGAGTGCTGAGCGCTGCCGGAACGGCTCAGCCCAGCGCGGGGAGCAGCTCGGCGAGTTCCCCCGTCCGCGCCTCGTCCAGCGGCAGCAGTGGGCGGCGCGGCGCACCGGCGTCGAAGCCCTGCAGGGCCAGACCGGCCTTGACGGTGGTCGGCAGGCCGCCGCGCAGGATGAACTCCAGCACCGGCAGCTGGCGCCGGAACACCTCACGGGCGGCGTCCGGCTCCCCGGCCCGGACCGCCCGGTGGAGCTCCAGCACCGGACCGGGGATCAGGCAGGCCGCCGCCGTGCACCAGCCCGCCGCGCCGGCGGCGAAGGCCTCCAGCGCGAGCGGATTGCTGCCGTTGTAGAACGGCAGCGCGCCGTCCGTGAGTTCGGCCAGCCGGTGCATCCGCCGGATGTCGCCGCTGCTCTCCTTCACCTTTGCCTCCCAGGATGCTCCGGCCTTCAGGCCGGGGAGGAATGGGACTCGACCCGGAGCCGCGAAGCAGCGGAGTGATCTTCGGAGGTTCTGACGCGAGCCGTTGTCAGTGCCCGCCGGTAGGTTGACCTCGTGCACCTTCGATACTCCTACCGCATCTACCCGACGGCAAGTCAGCGGCCTGTTCTGGCCCGGACGTTCGGGTGTGCGCGTGTGGTGTTCAACGACGCCTTGGCGGCGCGGAAGGAGGCCCGCAAGGGTGGCCTGCCGTACCCCAGGAGCACGGACTTGCAGAAGCTGGTCATCACCGAGGCGAAGAAGACCGCTGAGCGCGCTTGGCTCGCGTCGGTGGGAGTGGATCCGCTGATCCAGTCCCTTCGGGATCTGGACACCGCGTACCGGAACTTCTTCGAATCGGTGTCGGGTAGACGTGCCGACCGCCCGGTCGGTCTGCCCCGGTTCAAGTCGAAGCGGGACGCCCGGCAGTCGCTGCGGTTCACCCGTAATGGGTTCCGTATCCGGAGCAATGGGAAGCTGTACCTGGCGAAGATCGGTGACGTGCGGGTGAAGTGGTCGCGGGCGCTGCCCGCCGACCCGTCGTCCGTGACGGTCGTGCTGGACGCCGCCGGGCGCTACCACGCGAGCTTCGTCGTGGACGTCGAACCGGACCACCTGCCCGAGGTCGACGCCGAGATCGGCATCGACCTCGGGCTGACCACGTACGCGGTCCTCTCGGACGGCAGCGTGATCCACAATCCGCGCTTCCTCCGCAAGGCCGAGAAGAAGCTCAAGGCCGCGCAACGGGAACTGGCCCGCAAGGCCAAGGGGTCGAAGAACCGGGCAAAGGCCCGCAGAAAGGTCGCCAAGGCACACGCCAAGGTGGCCGACACCCGCAGGGACTGGCTGCACAAACAGGCCATCGGGATCATCCGCGAGAACCAAGCGGTGTACCTGGAGGACCTGAACGTGCACGGCCTCGGCCGTGGCCGGCTGGCCAAGTCTGTCCACGACGCCGGATGGTCCGCCTTCCGGCGACTCCTTGAGGAGAAGGCCGCCCGCTACGGACGGCACATCGGCATCGTGCCCCGCGCATACCCGTCCTCCCAGCTCTGCTCGGCGTGCGGGCACCGTGACGGACCCAAGCCCCTCGCCGTTCGCGAGTGGGCCTGTTCCGCGTGCGGTGTGCTGCATGACCGTGACCTCAACGCTGCTCGAAACATCCTGGCCGCCGGGCGGGCGGACAGGCTAAACGCCCCTGGAGGGCCGGCAAGACCTGGTGTGGCGATCCCACGCCGGGCACGGCCCGTCGAACGGGGAACCCACCTCGGCGACCTGCCGCGCACGGGTGTCCGTGCCGCAGGCGCGGGAGGAATCCCCGTCCTCTAGGGCGGGGAGGATGTCAACATGGTGATGTTCTCGACCCGGTCGACCAGCGAGACCATCAGTTCGGGGGAGAGGTCGACGCCGCTGGTGGCCGGGTTGTTGTAGATCATCACCGGGATGGAGTCCGCGTCGGCGACCTCGGTGAAGTGCCGGGTGACCTCGCGCTCGTCCAGCTTCCAGTAGGACAGCGGCAGCACCATCACCGCGTCCGCGCCCGCCCGTTCGGCGATGCGGGCGCGGCGGACGGCGTTGCGGGTGGTGAGGTCCGCGATGCCGACCACGGCCGGGACCCGGCGGGCGACCGCCGCGAGCGCCGCCTCGGCGGCGGTCTGCCACTCCCGGTCGTCCAGGTAGGCGCTCTCGCCGGTGGAGCCGAGCGGGGCGACGGCGTGGCAGCCTGAGTCGATGAGCCGGTCGACGAGGGCGGTGAGGGCGTCGGTGTCGACGGTGCCCTCCTCACCGGGGCCGAACGGGGTCACCGGGTAGGCGATGATCCCCTCCAGGAGCAGGTCGGCCATCTCAGGCACCGCCTTCGGAACGAGCGGGGGTGGCAGTGGTGGTGTCGACGGCGCCGAGGGCGTCGCCGTGGCCGGCGCGCAGGGCGCGGCGGGCGTAGTAGGCGAAGTTGGCCTGGCTGCGCTTGGGCGTGGAGGTCCAGTCGTGCGCCTCGCGGGCGAGCGCCTCGGGTATCTCCTGGATCCGGCCGGCCGCCGAGGCCAGCAGCTGGAGGCGGGCGGCCCGTTCGAAGAGCACGGCCAGGGTGCAGGACTCCTCGACGCCGCCGCCGGCCACCAGCATCCCGTGGTGGGCGAGGAGCAGCGCCCGCTTGTCGCCGAGCGCGGCGGAGATCAGCTCGCCCTCCTCGTTGCCGACCGGGATGCCCGGCCAGGTCTCCAGGAACGCGCAGTCGTCGTAGAGCGGGGTGAGGTCCATGTGCGAGACGAGGAGCGGCGTCTCCAGCATGGACAGCGCCGAGATGTGCGGCGGGTGGGTGTGGATGATGCAGGTGACGTCCGGGCGGGCCCGGTAGACCCAGCTGTGGAAGCGGTTGGCGGGGTTGGCCATGCCCTCGCCTTCGAGGACGTCGAGGTCCTCGTCGACCAGGAGCAGGTTGGCCTCGGTGATCTCGTCGAATCCGAGGCCGAGCCGCTGGGTGTAGTAGGTGCCGGGCCGCTCGGCGCGGGCGGTGATCTGGCCGGCCAGGCCGGAGTCGTGGCCGGCGTCGAAGAGGATCCGGCAGGTGAGGGCGAGCTTCTGGCGGATGGTCCAGTCGTTGTCGGGGATGGCGCTGTGCATCCGGCGCTGGGCGAGGTCGACCAGGTCCGCCTTGGCGGCGGTCGAGGTGGTCATGGTGTCGGCCATGGCTGGGCTTCTCCTTCACGGGACCGAGGGGGTCGGGAGTCCGACGATGACACGTCGTTCACCTTAGGACACATGGTGTCCTGATGTCGATGGTGCCCCGAGCCCCGGGTGTCGGTCCGGTGCTGGCGGACCGTCAGTCCTCGCCGCCCATGCGCCGGATCAGCCCGGACCGCTCGGCCCGCGCCCGCAGATCGCCGTCGACCCCCTCCTCGGGCGGTGCGCCGCCCGGGGCGCGTTCACCCTCGGACGCGGCCGTGCAGAGGGCGAAGACGAGCACGGCGCTCGCCGCCACGGCGAGGATGCCGAGCGCGGTCAGCACGCGGAGCCAGGTCACGGACGTCGCCTCCAGGGGACGGCGGGAAGGAGTGCCGCCGGGGATATCGGCAGACCGGCCCACCGGATCGAGTGTTCACGGGCGGTTCCGCCTACCGCCCGCCCCACGGCCGGTCCCGCGCGCGGGCGCTCGAAGCACGAACGGCGCGCGTCAGCGCGTATCGGGGGCTTCCGAGCGTGACCGCCGCCGCCCGCCGGACCGGTCCAGGCCGCCGAGGTCCCCGGTCCCGCCGGCACCTGCCCGGTGTACGTCCCCATCCCGGCCCCAGCACTCCACCCGACACGCCATCACGTTCGGCAACTACCTAGGACCTACCGTCACCATCCGGACCCCACCGACGGCCACCCCCCGAATCCCCCCGACCCGATCGAGTGAGCCCCCGCGCCACACCCCCTGGGCACCCAGAGCCCGTGGCCGGGTTCCTGGCACCCCCGGGTTCGGCGGCCTCAGGTGGCGGGCCGTCCGAGCCGATGAAGGTCGAGGTGTGTCCCGTGGAACGGGCCGGGTTTCCGGCGGGCTCTCGGGTCGCGGCCTCCGTCGGGGTCGGTCCGTCGGGCGGGGCCGAGGTGGGTGCCGGTTGGGCGGGCCGGGTCGGGGGGTGGGGAACCGGGGGGTGGGTGGGGTGCGTGGATTGTTATCGTTCCAGGTCGGCACGGACAGGGTGAGTGAGCAGCATGGACAGGTCGGTCATCGTGGACGGGCCGGGGGCGGAATTGGTGGGGACGGAGCCGCGGGGCCTGGTGGATCTGCGCGGGGCCGCCGGGGAGTCGTTCACCGTCCGCTATCCGGCCGACGCCGTGGTGGTCGTGTCCGGGCTGCCCGGCAGCGGGAAGAGCACCCTGCTGCGGCGCTGGTCCGCCCGCGCGCCCCGGGCTGCCACCGTCGATCCGCGTGCCGTGCACGAGGCCTGCGCCGCCGTCATGCCGGACCGCCTGCCGTACGCCGTCTACCGGCCGTGGGCGCGGCTGGAGTACTTCCGGCTGCTGCGCCGCTCGGTGCGCCGGGGCGGGCCGCTGCTGGTGCACGACTGCGGGAGCCGGGCCTGGATGCGCCGCTGGCTCGCCCGGGAGGCCGCGCGGCAGGGCCGCGAGCTGCACGTGGTGCTGCTGGACGTCGGCGCCGACACCGCCCTGGCCGGCCAGCGGGCCCGTGGCCGCTGGGCGCCGCGGCGGGCCTTCGCCCGGCACCGCCGGGGCCTCGACCGGCTGCTCGGCGCGCTGACCGAGCACGCCGGCGGCGGGGCCGTCACGCCGGTGCCGGAGGCGGTGTCGGTCCTGCTGCTGGACGGCCTGTCCCGGTCGCGGGCGGAGGCGGCGCGGTTCGGTCCGGGCCCGTCGTAGGGCGGCCAGTCGTGGGCCGGTGCCCGGTGGTCGGTTGACGGAGGAGTGGGTCGGCCGGGGAGACTGTGTGGAGATCATCCAGTCGATGCGTCGGAAGGATCGGCAAGATCCGTCCGCGGATCCGCCTGGCTATTCGTCAGCTGATCCGTCAGTCGCACCATCAGTCGAACCGTCAGCAGAGAGGGAGCTCCCCGTATGACCGGCCGTCCCGCCGTCACCGACAGTCTCTGGTTCCGCCGTTTCCACCCTTCCGACTCGGCGCCCGCCAGGGTCGTCCTGTTTCCGCACGCGGGCGGTTCGGCCGGCTTCTTCCGCGACTGGTCGGCCGCGCTGTCGCCGTACGCCGACGTGGTCGCCGTCCAGTACCCCGGCCGGCTGGACCGGCTCGATGAGCCCGCCTTCGACTCGCTGACCGACCTCGCCGAGCGGGCCTACGCGGAGCTGCGGCCGTGGGCGGACCGGCCGCTGATCCTGTTCGGGCACAGCATGGGCGCGGCGGTCGCCTTCGAGGTGGCGCGCCGGTTCGAGCGGGACGGGGTCAAGGGGCCGGTGCGGCTCTGCGTCTCGGGCAGCCGGGCGCCGTCCGACCCGCGGGACTCGACGGTGCACCTGCTCCCCGACGAGGGGCTGCTCGCGGAGCTCGGCCGGCTCGGCGGCACGGACGAGCGGGTGCTGGCCGACCCGGAGCTGCAGGCGCTGATCCTGCCGGCGCTGCGCGGCGACTACACGGCCATCGAGACCTACCAGGCGGCGCCGGACGAGCTGGTCTCGGTGCCGGTGACCGCGCTCACCGGCGACGCCGACCCGCGGGTGAGCGTCGACCAGGTGGACGGCTGGAAAGCGCACACCACCGGCGCCTTCGACGTGCACGTGTTCCCGGGCGGTCACTTCTACCTGGTCCATGAGCGTGCCGCCGTGCTGGCGGTGCTGAAGGCCCACCTGGCGGCCTGACCGCCCGTCGGTAAGACCGGTGCCCCGGCCCCCGACGTTCCGCCGTCGGGGGGCCGAGGGTCCGGATCGGGCACGGATCGTCGCAGGTCAGGGCGGGGGTCCGGTTGCGAAGATCGCTCATCTCTGCGAAGCTCACCCGCCGTGATAAACCGTCGCTCCCTGATAGCCGTCCTCGCCGCCGCCCCGGCCCTCACCGCCGTGGGCGCCGTCCTCCGCCCCGCTCCCGCCCACGCCGCCGACCTCTACGCCTCGAACACGGCGCTCTACGCGGACCCGACGCTGGTCGAGGGGGTGGACTACGGCCGCCGTTCGCGCCGTCACCTGGTCGACGACCAGGGCGCGGCGACCCGCGCGGCGCTGGTCCGCACCACCGTGATCGCCCCGCACGGCGGCGGCATCGAGGGTGGCACCTCCGAGCTGTGCCTGGCCATCGCCGGCTACCACCCGGCCGACCTCGCCCCGACCCCGGCGGCCGGTCCGGTGCACGACTTCTGGATGTTCGAGGGCATGCGCTCCTCCGGCAACAGCAGCCTGCACGTCACCTCCACCCACTGTGACGACACCACCGCCCGCGCGGTGTGCGCCGGCAGCCTCAACGTGCTGTCGCTGCACGGCTGCACCGCCGCTCAGGCCGGTCTGGAGGCCGGCGCCCAGGCGGTGCTGGTCGGCGGCCTGAACGCGACCTTCCGCCAGTACCTGATGGAGGAGTTCGCGGCGGCCGGCATCCGCGCCGTGACGGCCTCCGGCGAGGAGGAGATCGCCGGCATCTCGCCCGAGAACATCTGCAACCGCAGCCTGCTCGGCATGGGTGCCCAGCTGGAGATGACCACCGAGCTGCGCGCCGCGATGTTCGCCGCGGGCAAGAACACCCGGACCGACCGCGCGGCCAACACCCTGCCGCTGTTCTGGAGCTACGTCACCGCGGTCCGGACCGCGGTCCAGCGCCTGGAGGCGACCCAGCCCGTCCTCTGACCGGTTCCTGACCGGTTCCTGGCCGGCTCCGCCCGCCCGTCGGTCCGAGGCTTCTGCCCCTTCCGTCCGCCCGCCGCCCCATCCGTCCGTCCGCTCACCGCGAGCGGGCGCACGGGTGGGGCGGTCGGGGTTCCGGGAGTGATTGGGATGGGTGGGATGGCTGGGGCAATACGGGTGACATCAAATGTTGACACGTTTGTGACAAGGAGTCATGCGTAAAGCCTTCCCCAAGTGCTCACACTTCTGGCATGTTGCGTTCAACCCCCGTGTGACCCCCTCAAGCACGGGCCGATCTCGGAGGACGCACGTGTCACCCCTGATATCCCGCCGAACCGGCCGCCCCGCCGCCGTGTTCGCACTGCTCGCCGCCGCGAGCCTGGTCACCCCCGCGACGCTGGCCACCGCGGCTCCCGCCGCGCCCGTCGCCCTCGCCACGTCCGCCGTCCCGGACTCCGCCACTCCGGCGGCTCCCGCGGCCGCCCCGTCCGCCGCGACCGCCCCGCAGGTCGCCGCCGGCTGGGCCGCCGGGACCCGCGCCTACCTGGTGATCAGCGCCCCCGCCGACGTCGCCGCCGCCAAGACCGCGGTGGCCGCCAACGGCGGTACCGTCTTCGCGAGTTACGACGCGATCGGCGTCATCGTCGCCCACTCGACCTCCGGCACCTTCGCCGCCACGCTGCGCGGGGTGGCCGGGATCCAGCAGGTCGGCGCGACCCGGACCTCGGACGTCCCGGCCGACGCGTACAGCCCGGCCCTGCCGGCCAACCCGGCCCAGTCGGCGACCACGCTCACCGAGACCAACCGCTGGGACATGACCCAGATCAAGGCCGACCAGGCCTGGGCGGTCTCCACCGGCTCGCCCACCGTCAAGGTCGGCGTGCTGGACACCGGTGTGGACGACCAGCACCAGGACCTCGCGCCCAACTTCGACGCCGCCGACTCGGCGTCCTGCGCGTACGGCAAGGCCGACACCCGCACCGGCGCCTGGCGCGACGTCGACACCCACGGCACGCACGTCGCCGGCACCATAGCCGCGGCGAAGAACGGCAAGGGCGTCATCGGGGTGGCCCCCGGCGTCAAGATCGCCTCGGTCCGGATCGCCGAGCCGACCAGCACCCTGTTCTTCGCCGAGAACACCGTCTGCGGATTCGTCTGGGCCGGTGACCACGGCTTCAAGGTGACCAACAACAGCTACTACACCGACCCGTGGCAGTTCAACTGCCCGGACAACCTGGACCAGGCGGCCATCATCGAGGGCGTCAAGCGCGCCCAGGAGTACGCCGAGGGCAAGGGTTCGCTGCAGGTCGCCGCGGCCGGCAACTCCAACTACGACCTGGCCAACAAGACCACCGACAGCGACAGCCCGAACGACTCCACCAAGGTCACCCGGACCATCACCAACGCCTGCATCGACATCCCAACCGAGCTGCCCGGCGTGGTGACCGTCGCCGCGATGGCCAGCGGCACCGGCAAGGCCTCCTACTCCAACTTCGGCCGGGGCGTCATCGACGTCGCCGCGCCCGGCGGTGACGGCGCCACCGGCGTCTACTCCACGCTGCCCGGCGGCAAGTACGGCAGCAAGAACGGCACCTCGATGGCCTCGCCGCACGTGACCGGCGTGGCGGCGCTGATCGCCAGCGCCAACCCGACCTTCACCCCGGCCGACATCCGGGCCAAGCTCGCCACCCAGGCCAACGACGTGGCCTGCCCGGCCTCCGACAGCCGCTGCACCGGGACCACCGCCAACAACGCCTTCTTCGGCGAGGGCCAGGTCGACGCGCTGAAGGCGGTCGGCGGCTCCACCCCGCCGACCGGCAAGTACTTCGAGAACACGGCCGACGTCGCGATCGGCGACAACACGACCGTGGAGAGCCCGATCACCGTCACCGGCGTCGGCGGCAACGCCCCCGCCACCCTCAAGGTCGGCGTGGACATCAAGCACACCTACCGCGGTGACCTGGTGATCTCGCTGGTCGCGCCGAACGGCACGGTCTACCTGCTGGAGGACTTCGCGGACAGCGACAGCGCCGACAACGTCGCCAAGACGTACACGGTGAACGCCTCCGCGAGCGCCGCCGACGGGACCTGGAAGCTGCGGGTCAAGGACGGCGCCGCGGGCGACGTCGGCACGATCGACGCCTGGAACCTGACCTTCTAGGCCCTACCCCCGGGTACCTTCCCGGTCCGTCCGGTCCAGCGGGCAGCACGGACGGGTATGACGCGGACCGGCCGGCGCGACCTCTTCACGAGGCGCGCCGGCCGGTCTTCTTTGCCGGGCGGTCCGGTGACCTCCCCTACGGTCCCGGCGCCAGCGGTCCGGTGACCTGCCGGACCTCGTCGTCATCGTCCGAGGTGACGCTCGCGGTGACCGAGCTGGTGGCCCCGGAGACCAGGCCGAGCAGCAGGAAGACGATCAGCAGCCCGCGCCCGGCGCCGCTCAGCACCAGCGGCCGGGTCGCCGACACCGGACCGCCCGGCACCGAGCCCGGCTCCTCGCCGAAGAGCCCCTTCGGGTACGCGGAGGTCAGCATCAGCAGGTAGGCCAGGTAGCGCATCCGGTAGCGCAGGATCGCGGCCGTCGCCTCGAACAGCGGTTGCGGCATCCGCCCCAGGATCAGCACCACCAGCCAGCTGATCCAGCCGACCACCCACCAGCCGGCGTAGAGCAGCCCCTGGACGATCGCCGCCGGGATGACCAGGATCAGCCGGAACAGCACCGCGAGCCGGTTCAGCTCGCCCGGCCTCAGCTCCACCTGGACGGGGTGACCGGGAGCCTGGAAGCCGAACGGCGGATAGCGGTCGTGCGTCAGCATCAGATACGCGGTCACCCGGGTCTCGTACGGCACGTACGTGGCGAGGTAGTCGGCGGCGAAGCCCGGCAGCCGGCCCAGCACCAGCGCGCCGAACCAGCCGATCACCGCGACCAGGAACGCCACCACCGAGAGCACCCAGAGCACGATGAACTGCGGGATCAGCAGCAGGATGCGCAGCAGCACGGTCAGCCGGTTCTGCGGCCCGGGAGCGGGCAGATCGAGCACCGGCAGCCACTCGGTCGGGTAGGGCGTGGCTGCGGGGGGAGCCTGCCACATCGGGGCCTCCAGGTCTCGACACCGGGCGGGGCGCGGTGAACCCGCGCGTGCTCCGAAGATCGCAGCCGCGCGCCGGGCCCGCGCGCCGTGCTGCGCCACTCGGTGGACGGTGGCCCGAACGGTCTCCTGCGGTCATTTCAGCATTCGATCTGCTCTCTTGCCGATCGTCAATTGGTAAGAAAACGGTCATTGAGCGACCTTGATCGATCGATTCCGATCGGATCCTCGCCGGGGGTGGGTGACGGGGGCAGCATCGCGTTGACGTCACGGTCGGGCGCCGCCCCGATCGGCTGTCATGTCCCAGACGTGAAGTGCTCACCGTGGGGGTGCCGGGTTTGCCAGCGATCGACGACCACGAACACCTGCCGGGGCCGCCGCCGCCCGGCAGGCCCGATCAGTCCGGCCAGTCCGGCTCATTCGGCCAGTCAGGCCCGTTCGGTCCCGCCGCCCGGGACGAGCTCGCCGGGATCGCGGACTTCGACGCCTTCCTCCGCGTCTCCGCCGAACTGACCGGCTTCGACGAGACCGAACTGCGCGCCACCGGAATGGCGCACGAACACCACCGCACCCTCCTCGCCCACCGGGTCCGCGACGAACACGCCCTGCTCCACCTCTGGTACGTCGGCGCCTGGCCCGACGAACCGCCCACCTCGCCCCGGGCCCATGACCAGGGGCTGCTGTGGCGCACCTTCCACGGGGCCGCCCCCGGCAGCACCGCCCCCGGCCACGGCAGCTGGTCCGAGGCCCCGCAGCTCGGAGGAGACCGGTGAACGCGACAGCCGAGCACGACCACTGGGACGTCATCGTCGTCGGGGCGGGCTTCGCCGGCTCGCTGGTCGCCCACCGGCTCGGCGCCCAGGGCCACCGCGTCCTGGTCCTGGAGGCCGGCCACGCCGTACCCGACTCCGCCACCACCGCCACCGCGTACCGGGCGGCCGGCGGCGGCACCCCCACCTCCCCGTACCCGCGGAGCGAGGACGCGCCCTCCCCGGACGTCAGCGACCTCCTCGGCCTGCCCGACGGCGGCTTCACCGCCACCGGCCACCTCGGGCAGCACGGCCCGCTGCCCTACGCCAGCGGCTACCTGCGCGCCAACGGCGGCACCGGACTGCTCTGGACCGGCCTCACCCCGCGCATGCACCCCGAGGACTTCCACACCGCCGACCTCGGCCACGGCCGCAACTGGCCGATCGGCTACCACGACCTCGAACCGTACTACCGCCAGGCCGAGCACGAGCTCGGCGTCGCCGCCGACGCCGATCAGCAACGCCGCGCCGTCGGACTGCCCATCCCCGACGACTACGCCTTCCCGATGCGCCCCATTCCCGCCGCCCACCTCGACCGGACGCTCGCCCGCGCCCTCGACGGCCGGACCGTCCGCGACCCAGCCGCCGCCGAGGACGCCCGGCTCGCCGTCAGCACCACCCCGCACGCCCGCAACGGCCGGCCCACCCGTCCGGACGACCCGGCGGACCAGCCCGCGGGCCCGCTCTGCCAAGGCGCCGGCTCCTGCGTCCCGGCCTGCCCGACCGGCGCCAAGTACACCCCGCTGCGTACCCAGGCCCGCTGGGCACCCGGCGTCCGGCTGCGCACCGACGCCGTGGTGAGCCGGGTCCTCGTCGACGGCGCCGCCGACGGCCGGGTCACCGGCGTGGAGTACCTCGCCGGGGGCGGCACCCACCGGGCCACCGCCGACCTGGTCGTGCTCGCCGCCCACGCCATCGAGAACGCCCGACTGCTCCTCCTCTCCGGCCTGGCCAACCGGAGCGACCAGGTCGGTCGCAACCTGATGGACCACCCGGCGCTGCTCACCTGGGGCCTGCTGCCGGAACCCACCGGCCCCTACCGCGGCCCGGGCTCCACCAGCGGGCTGGAGGCCTTCCGCTTCGGCCCGGCCCGCGCCCGTCGGGCGCCGTTCCGGATCGAGATCGGCAACTGGGGCTGGTCCTGGGCTGGGGGAGACCCCCGGACCGAGACCGAGGCCATGCTGCGCGCCGGACTGCGCGGCAAGGAACTGCGCGACCGGCTCGGCGACCGGCTCGGCCGACAGTTCTCGCTCCAGTTCGAGCTGGAGCAGCCGGCCGACCCGGCCAACCGGGTCACCCTCGACCACGACCGCCGGGACCGCCTCGGCCTGCCGCGCCCCGCCATCCACTACGACCTCTCCGGCTACGTCCGGCACGGCATGGTCTCCGCCCGGGCCGTTTCCGACCAGTTGTTCGCCCTGCTCGGCGCGGAGGACCACACCCGCTACGAGGCCGGCCCGCGCTGGCCGGGACGGCTCGAACACGAGGGTCGGCCCTACGCCTACCGGGGCGCCGGCCACGCCGGCGGCACCCACATCATGGGCGACTCGCCGGCCACCTCCGTGGTCGACCAGTGGCAGCGCTGCTGGGACCACCCCAACCTGTACGCCGTCGGCTGCGGTTCCATGCCCTCCCTCGGCACCTCCAATCCCTCGCTCACCATGGCCGCGCTCGCCCTGCGCAGCGCCGACCGCATCCACCGGGACCTGGCCTCGCTGCGCCGACCGGTCACCCTCACCACCGGCTCGTCCGCCGACCCCGATTCCTTCGCGGCCGATCCCTTCGCTACCACCTCACCCCGGGAGTCCTCATGACCGGCTTGCCCCTGCCCCCGGTACCGGAGCCGTACCACCTGCCCTTCCACTACGGCGCGCTGCACAACATCGGCGTGGACTACCTGGTCGACCCCGGCCCGGTGCACGAGCTGCTGGCCAAGCGCCACCCCGCGCTGGCCGCCGCCGACTTCGGCGGGCGGGCCTGTGTCTCGCTCAACTACCAGCTGTACTTCGCCCAGTACCCGACCGGCGGCGGGATCACCCAGGAGGTGGAGATCAACGTGATCGCCCACCCGCGCTCCGCCGCCGACCGGCTCCCGGCCGTCGACTACGGCCAGTACGCCCGGGGCCACGACCAGACCCGACTGCTCGGCATCGCCCGGCTCCACGTGCTCTGCGACAACCCGCTCGCCATCGACGCCGGCACCCGGCTCTACGCCGAACCCAAGCACCCCGGCTGGTTCACCACCGTCCTTCCCTCGCTCAACGCGGCCGCCGTGCACGACCGCTGGTCCTTCTCCTGCCACCGGGCGACCCTGGAGCCGGACGGCCTCCGCCGCCACGAGGAGGAACTCTTCTCCCTCGAAGCCGACCTCGCCGGCCTGGACGGCGAGCCGATCATCAACACCCCGGTCACCGGCTACGGCACCGACCCGGAGGGCCGCCTGCTGGCCGGCCCCCTCACCGTCAACCAGCCCTACCGCCTCCACCCCCTGGACGTCCGCACCGCCGACCGGGTCCGCCTCACCCTCGGCGGCCACCGCCCCGGCGACCGCACCGCCGAGTCCACCGCTGACCTCGCCCGCCTCCTCGGCAACGCCCCGGCCGCGGCCGTCTGGACCTACCAGTCCGCCCCCGTAGCCGCCCACCACCGCCCCTACTACATCCCCTGATCCCCACCCCCGGCCCCGCCCGGTATCGGGCCGCCCGACCTGCCGCCGACCACCCCAACCCCTGACCCCCACCCCCGGCCCCGCCCAGCAACGGGCCGCCCGACCTGCCGCCTCCGCGGGGCGGGTGGGGCAGGCGGCCGGGTGTGGGGGGAGGACGCTGGTGGTTGGGTAGGTGGGGTGGCCGAGGTGTGGGATTGGTGGGTGTGCTCCGCGCGGGTCCGATCGAGCCACCGCTGCTGTGGGTCGGGTGGTTGGGTGGGGGCGGGGTAGCGGAGGTGTTGGACTGGTGGGCGTGCTCCGCGTGGGTCCGCCCGAGCTGCCGCCTATGTGGCCGGGGGTGGGGAGCCGGATCAGTGGGTGCCCCCTGCCCTGCCATGCCCCGGGGTGACCGAGCCGCAGTTTCTGCGGGGCGGGTGGTCGAATGGGGAAGGAGGCCGCCGGTGGGCTGGGTAGCCGAGGTGCGGGATCAGTGGCCGCCCCCGGCCTCGCCCCGCATCAGGTCGGCCGAGGCGCCGCCTCTGCGGGCGGGTGGGCGGGGGAGGTGCGGGACCAGTGGGTGGTGAGGAGGGTGCCGGCCAGGAGTTGGAGTTGGTGGTAGATCATCAGGGGGAGCACCACGAGGGCGGCTTGGGGGCCGAAGAGGACGGTGGCCATCGGGAGGCCGTTGGCCAGGCTCTTCTGGGAGCCGCAGAGTACGGCGGCCACTTCGGAGCCGCGGTCCAGTCGTAGGAGGCGGGCGGCCAGGCGGGCGGCGGCCAGGGCCGTCGCGAGCAGGGCGAGCAGGACCGCCAGCAGGCCGAGCAGTGCGGACGGGGTGACGGTGGCCCAGATGCCCTGGTCGACCGCGCCGCTGAACGCGGTGTAGACGACCAGGAGGATCGAGCCCCGGTCGACCGGGGTGAGCACCCGCCGGTGGCGGCTCAGGAAGCCGCCGATCCACGGGCGCAGCAGCTGGCCGGCCACGAACGGGGCGAGCAGCTGGGCGCAGATCCGCAGCAGGCCGTCGGCCGACAGGGCGGCGCGGGCGTCCAGCAGCCAGGCGGCGAGGAGCGGGGTCAGCAGCAGGCCGAGCAGGCTGGAGTAGGTGCCGGCGCAGATCGCGGCCGGGACGTTGCCCCGGGCGGCGCCGGTGAGCGCCACCGAGGACTGCACGGTGGACGGCACCAGGCAGAGGAACAGCACCCCGGTCCGCAGCTGCTCGGTCAGCGGCACGGGTGCCAGCGCCGTCGCGACGAGCCCGAGCAGCGGGAACAGGACGAAGGTGCAGCCGAGGACCAGGCCGTGCAGCCGGAGGTGGCGAAGCCCAGCGAGGGTCTCCCGGGTGGAGAGCCGGGCGCCGTACAGGAAGAACAGCAGCCCGACCGCGAGGTCGCAGGCCAGCTCGGCAGCCACCGCCGCCCGCCCGGTGGCGGGCAGCAGCGCGGCGAGCGCCACTGCGCCGGCGAGCGCGGCCACGTACGGATCGAGGACTCGCCACCACGGTCGCCGAGGGTCCCTGTCGGGTGTGGGCGGACGGCCCCGGACGGCGGGCGGCGGCGCCCGGTGCTGACGGATCGTTGTCATTCCTCGCCCTCCGGTTCCTCCTCCACCGGGCCTGTCGGGGCGAGCCCGAGCAGAGCGCTCACCAGGGTGGTGGAGCCGTCGTGGTCGCTCCCGGCCGAGCCGTGCCCGGTCTGGAGGTTGGCCGTCCGGTCGATCTCGATGATCGAGTCCGCCTGGGAGTTGTCGATCACGGTGATCAGGCTGCGCTCGGCGGCCGCCGCCGGAGCCGCGAGGCCGAGGACCGCGCAGACGGCCGCGAGTCCTGCGGCGGCCATCCGTCGACGGGCCCGCGGCGTCCGGAACGGCATCCGGACGGTCATTCGGAACGGCATCCGGAACGTCACACGCCCACCCCCTCGGGGACGTTCGACCGGGCGATGTTGCGCTCCAGCAGTTCGGTGGACTCGCGGACGCCGATCTCCCGGCTCTCCCCGGCGGCGGCCGGCAGCCGGCCGTCCGCGACCTTGAGCCCGGCGAGCGCCTCGTCCATCGCCCGGTGGGCCGCGAACAGGCACGGGGTGCTGTAGATCGCGACGTCCACCCCCAGCTCGCCGAGCTCGGAGAGCGACAGCCGGGGCGACTTGCCGCCGGCGATCTGGTTGAACAGCAGCGGCTTGTCACCGACGACCCGCCGCACCCGCCGGATCCACTCCTCGCTGCGCACGCCGTCGACCAGGATCACGTCCGCGTCGGTGGCGGCGAGCGCCTCGGCCCGGCGCAGGATGTCGGCCTCCTCGGTGGCGTCGGTGCGGGCCACCACGACGAGGTCCGTCCGGGCGGCGAGGACCTGGTCGAGCTTCTCCAGGTACTCGTCGAGGGGGAGGACCTGCTTGCCGTCGGCGTGCCCGCAGCGGCGCGGCCGCTTCTGGTCCTCCAGGATGACGCCCGAGGCGCCGATCCGCTCCAGCCGCCGCACCACGTGGCAGGCCACCTCGGGGTCGACGTAGCCGTCGTCGATGTCGACCAGCAGGTGGTGCCGGGGGAAGGCGCCGCGCAGCCGCTCGACGAAGGCGACCATGTCCGGCCAGGCGATGAAGCCGATATCGGGCAGGCCGTAGTAGGAGGCCGCGAAGCCGAAGCCGGAGACGAACATGCCGTCGTAGTGCTCGGCCGCGATCGAGGCGGAGTACATGTCGTAGACGCCGATGAGGGGGGTGGTGCCGGGCCCGGCGATCCGCTCGCGCAACCGCTGCCCGTACCCGTGGCCGAGCCCGTATCCGTCGTGAAGGTTTCCGTGACGCAACGCCGTCTCCTCACCTGTCGGGAACCCGTGCGCGACACGCACGGGCTTTGCCATAATTTGGCCATTACTAGGGCCAACTGAGGCGTCATCACTATGCGCACTTTAATGTTCCGTGGGCAAATCTTTAAGAGAAGTTCCCTCGTTGGAGTGAAGCGCAGTCATATTGATATGAGGAAAGGGAATGGCGAAAACGCATCAGAAGGCCGCCCAGCCACCGGTCACGTACCAGTGCCCGCCCGCCTTGAGGTGGTCGACCAGGGCGCGCTGGACGGCGGTGTCCCGGGGCAGGGAGTCGAGCGGCCGGTCGGCGTCGCCGAAGACGTAGCGCAGCGGGTTGTCGTCCTCGGGCGCCGTCGGCGGCCTGGTCCGCGGCGCGGGCGCGAACCGCCGCTGGAACCGCAGGATGTTCGATCCGGTGGGCAGGTAGGCGGCGAGCTGCGGGTCCAGCAGCCAGGAGAAGATGCGGACGGTCGAGTACGGCTCGGCCGGGAAGTGCCGGGGGAAGAACGCCCGGGCCCGGTCCAGCGCGCGGTCGCAGGCGGCGGGGGAGAGCGGGCCGCAGTGGTCCGGGATGTGCAGTTGGAGGCTCCACTCGCCGTACCCCGCCGCCCGGGCCGCCGCCGCGTCCGGCCCGGTGAGCAGTCTGCGCTGGAACTGGAGCCGGCCGAGCTGGAACAGCTCGCCCCGGAAGTGCAGGGTCAGCCAGCGCGGATTGGCCAGTCCGGCCCGGCCGCGCCACCGGCTGACCGCGAGCTGCCGACCGAGGTCGGCCAGCGTCGCGCGGGTCACCCCGGCCGGTACGCCCAGCTCCCGGTGGAGGGCCCGGGTCCGCGGGGCCAGCGCGACGAACAGCAGCGGCGCGAGCGCCTCGGCACCGTCGACGCCGACCGGCCGGTCCGGGGTGAGCCCGGACGGCTCGCCCAGCGTCCCCACGGCGGCGGCCTGGGCGTGCAGCGCCTCCTCGAAGAGCGCCCGCAGCCCCGCGTCCCGGGCGAGCCGGGCCCGGGCCGCCAGCAGGCCGTTCACCTCCTCGAACGGCACCGCCAGCGCCAGCAGCGCGTCGACCAGGTCCTCGTCCGTCGGCAGATACGGCTCCACGGTCCCCTCCACGGGTCTACGGACGGCCCCGCCCGGTCGGCGGGCCCGACCGGCCGACCCTACCGACGGCCCCGGTGACGCGGCGGGGGCATCCGGGGAAAAGCCGCGTTCAGCGCAGCAGCGCGAAGACCAGCGCGGAGACGCCGCCGAGCGCCGTACCGGCCAGCACCTGCGCCGGCGTGTGCGCCTTGAGCGCCAGCCGCGACCAGCCCACTCCCACCGGGATCGACACGGCCGCCACCAGCAGCGCCGGCGACGCCGGGCCGAGCGCCAGCAGCAGGATCATCGCGGTGCCCCCGGCCACCGCGTTGTGCAGCGAGATCTGCCACCACACCGTCACGGCCAGGGCCGACACCAGCCCGACCAGCATCGCCACCACCAGCGCCCCGACCTCGGCCGGAGCGTGCAGCAGGTACAGCAGCGCGACCCCGGCGACCACCGAGGACAGGCTGACCGCCATCGGCACCACCCGCTGGCGGCGGAGCCGGATGTGCTTGTCGGTCAGCTTGCCGCGCCGCACCCCGAGCGCGATGACGCCGATCGGCACCACCCCGCAGAACAGCGCCGCCAGCAGCCCCCAGCCCAGGCCGGACCAGCCCGCGGTGGCGTGGGCGCCGACCAGCAGCAACAGGGCGATCACCAGATGGGCGGGCGCGAGCACCTCGGTGACGATCCGCGCCGCCCGCTCGCGCGGCGAGGCGGCGGCGAAGGCCGGTGGCTCGGGCGGGACGAAGGTGCTCACCGGAGCGGCCGGCCGGGGCGGGTGACGGCGGTCATGATCGTTCGACGCATGGCGGACAGCGTAGTTGCCGGCCGAGTCGTCCCCCGTGCCGAGCCGTCCCCCCCCGGGCCGAGTCGTCCCCCCCCGTGCCGAGTCGTCCCCCGAGCCGAACCGAGCCGGCCGTACCGGAGCGGCTGCTCAGCGCGGGCCGGCCGCCCCGGCGGCGCGGCGCCCGCGCAGTGCCCGCAGCGCCCGCCGGACCGCCCGGGTGGCCACCGGCGGCAGCAGCTCCAGCAGCAGTCGGCGCGGACCCGAGCGCGCCGCCGCCGGCGGCTGCACGACGTAGTTCAGCCGCAGCACGCGCAGGTCCGCGATGGTGTCCTCGTCCACCGTGTACCCCTCGGCCCGCCAGTCCCGGGCCAGCAGCACCTCCCGGACCGGCTCCGGGTCGCCCCACGTCCCGTAGAACTTCATCGGCGTCAGCAGCACCGGCCGCAGCCCGGCCGTGAACACCGCCTGCCAGACGGCCGCCGACACGCCCGGGGTGTGCTCCGACCGGTAGTCGTCCAGCACCACCAGCCCGTCCTCGGCCAGCGCCCGCCGCGCGACCTCGATGTCCCCCACCACGTGCTCGTACAGGTGGGAGGCGTCGACGTGGACGAAGCGGCAGCTGCCGGCCGGGACGCGGCCGTCGGCGAGGACCGAGGTCGGCGCCTGCACGATCACCGGCAGCTCCGGGTGGAACGCCAGGTAGTTGGCCTCGAACGCGCTCCGGGTGAGCGAGGAGCGGTAGGACATCGTCATCTCGGCGGCGTTCTCGGCGTCCCCCGCCTCGGAGTCGAACAGGTCGCAGACCGTCAACCGCTCGCCCGGCCGCAGGAGGTCGCCGAGGACGACGGCGCTGCGGCCGAGGTAGCTGCCGAGCTCCAGGATGTCGCCGCGCACGCCCGCCGCGCTCTGGGCGGCGAGGAGGTGCTCGAAGGCGTCCCGGTCGAGGCGGAAGAACCAGCCGGGGATGGAGTCCCGATCGGTGGCCGGCCGGGGCGCGGCCCCGCCGTCCACCGGCGTACCGGAACGGGCGGCGGCACCGGCGGCGGCACCGTCGGAAGCGGCGGCGGAGGCATCCGTGGCGGAGGCGTCGGCGGCGGAGGTGTCGGCACTGGTCACGGCGGTCTCCCTGGGCGGGCGGAGCGAGCGCGGGCGGGGCCCGGCGGACTGGTCACTCGCGGCGGTGCCGTGGTACCGGACGGGTCGGCCGTGGGGTGAGGCGGCTCATCATAGCGACGCGCCGGGGGAGCGGATACCGCTCCGGAAGGTGCGCCGTACGGGCCGGTCAGCCGCCCGTGGGGCTGTTCTCCAGCGCGGCGATCGTCTCCGCCAGCCAGGCCCGCTCGGCGGCCCCGGACGCCCGGGCGACCAGCAGCATGCCGCGCCGGAACGGATTGCGCTCCTGCTCGGCGGTCACCGGACGGCCGTCGGCGTCGTAGAAGAAGCTGCTCGGCGCCTCCAGGAAGGCGAGCCGCCGCCGGAGCACCGCGGCCTGCCGGGCCGGATCGGTGAGGCGGTCGAGGAAGGCGGCGACGGTGAAGAAGCGGATCTGGTCGGAGATCTCGGCCTGTTCCGGTTCGGCCAGCCGGCGCTCCAGCTCGGCCCGCCCCTCGGCGGTGAGTTCCAGGACCTGGCGGGGGACGGCCCCGCTGCCCGGCTCGCTGCGCCGGAGCAGCAGTCCGGCCTTCTCCAGGCGGGTGATCGCGGGGTAGAGCGCGCCGTCGCTGACCGGTCGGACGTGGCCGGTGAGGCCGGTGATCCGGGACTTCAGCTCGTAGCCGTGCAGCGGTTCGTCGTGCAGGAAGCCGAGGATCGCGAGGGTCAGCACGGTCGAGGTCCTTCCGTCGTCGGGGTGGTCCACCCGGCCTCTTGCCCGCGGGCGCCGATCACCCGGTCGGCCGAGCGTGCGCGCAGTCCGCGCGCCCTGCGCCGGACTCATCGTACCTCTTGCCGAGGTGCATCGATTCGAGGTATCTCTATTCGAGGATCGGCCGCCCGTCGGGACGCGGCCGGGGGAACGGGGAGGAACCATGCGGGGACACCTGCCGCGACTCGTCGCGCTGGCGGGACCGGTCTACGGCGAACTGCTGTCCGGAGTGATCGCGGCCGTCATCGGCACCTACTGGGTGGCCGGGCTCGGCGGACCGGCCGTCGCCGCCGTCACCCTGGCCGGCACCGTGGAGAACCTGCTGCTCGGCCTCGTCCTGGTGGTGAGCTCGGGCGTCACCGTGCGGCTCTCGCACGCCCACGGCGCCGGCGACCGGGCCGCCGCCGGGCGGGTCGCCCGGGCGGCCTGGCGGCTCTGCGCCCTCGGCAGCCTCGCGCTCGCCGTCCCCGGCTTCCTGCTCCGCGAGCCGCTCGCCCACAGCTTCCTGGACGGCGCGGCCGCCACGCTGGCCGCCGACTACTTCGCCGTCGCCTTCCCCTCCTTCGCGCTGTTCTTCGGCCAGCGTGTCGCCGACGAGCTGTTCAAGGGCGTCGGCGACACCCGGACGCCGATGCGGATGGCGCTGCTCGCCAACTCCCTGCTGCTCGTCCTGGACCCGCTGCTGATCCTCGGCCCCGGCCCGCTCCCCGCCCTCGGCGTCACCGGCGCCGCGCTCGCGCTGACCCTCTCCCGGGCCGTCGCCCTCGCCGCCACCCTCCTGCTCAGGCGCCGCCACCGGCTGTCCTCCCCGGTGGACGAGCCCGCCCCGGCGGACGCGCCCGGGCTGCTGCCGACGGCCCGCGCGATCGTGTCGGCGGGCGCGCCGTTCGGCCTGGACTTCACCGCGCGGATGGGCGTCGGGACGGCCCAGCTCGGCCTGGTCGCCTCCTTCGGGGTGCCCGCCGTCGCGGGGTACGGGGTCGGCTACCGGGTCCTGCTGATCGTCACCATGGCCTTCTACGCCGTCCGCCAGGCGGCCGCCATCGAGGCCGCCCGGCTCACCGGAGCCGGTTCCGCCGCCGCCGTCCGCGCCCTCGGCCGGGACACCGCGCGGCTGGCGGCCGTCCTCGGCACGGGCGCCGCCGTCCTCTGCGTGGCCGCCGCCACGCCGGTGGCCGCGCTGTTCACCGACGACCCGGCGGTGGCCGGCGAGGCGGTCGGCTTCCTCCGGATGGCGGGCCTCTACCTGCTGCCCTACGCGCTCGTGGTCGCCCTCGGCGGTGTCCACCAGGCGACCGGCGCGGGGCGGCGGCTGGTGCTCGCCGTGCTGCTCGGCCTCGCCGCGCAGCTCGCCGCCGGTGCCGCGCTGTCCGGCCCGATCGGCGTCGACGGCCTCTGGGCCGGTATGACGATCGGCGCGCTCGCCCAACTCGCTCTGCTCCACCTCCTGGTGGGCCGCCGTCGGCCGCCGGTCGGGCACCGGCCGTCCGGCGCCGGCGGACGACCGGTCCGGCGCGCACCGGCGGCGGTCGAGTGAGCGGGAGGGCAGGTCGGCGGCCAGGCCGTACGGGCCGCGGGAAAGCCGCCGGAAGGCCGTCGGAAAATCGATTGAACGAGCGGATCCCCCTGCCTAGACTGCGCGCGATCGATCGTTCGAGACCGAAGGTAGCGCGATGGAACTGAGCAACCGTCACACCGCCCTGATCGGTGCCGCCACCGCGGCGCTCGCGGCCGCCGCCGTCGTGGGCGGCGTGAGCGCCGTGCAGGAGCCCGCCGACACGCCCGGCATCGTCGTCGAGGCGCACATGGGGATGCTCGGCCAGCCGGCCGACATCGCCGGTGGCCTGGTCGTCCAGGACCACATGGCGCTCTGACGGGTCACCGGCCGCCCCGATGAACGAACGAAGCGGGGCGTCCGGCGACCCCACCGCCCGGCTGGTCGCCGAGACCGCCGAGCGGCTCATCCACCTCTGGGCCTCCCGGCCCGAGCGGCCCGAGCTGCACCACCCGGGCTGGGGCCGCCCGTTCCGGCAACTCGGCGACCTGCTCCCCGAGCAGGACGTCGAGTTCGCCGCGCGGAACCCGCAGATGGTCCCGCTGCTCTGGTATCCCGCGCTGCGGCACGGCACCCGCGAGCGGCCGGTGATCGAGGTCTTCGACCACCTCCCCGCCGAGCTGGGGCGGCCGCTGCCCCGGCGGCAGGAGCTCTCCCGGATCTACAGCTGGGCGCTGGCCTCCCGCACCGCCCTGGACTGGATCACCGGCTGTCTGGACGGGCGCGGCCTGCTGGAGGTCGGCGCGGGCAGCGGCTACTGGGCCTGGCTGCTGCGCGCCCGCGGCGTCGACGTGCTGGCCACCGACGCGGAGGCCCGGGCCGGGCGGAACGGGTTCACCGACCGCTTCCAGTACACCGAGGTCGGGCCCGGCCGGGCCGCCGAGGACGCGGCCGCCCACCCTGACCGGGTGCTCGCCCTGCTCTGGCCGCCGCACGGCGACCCGATGGCCGTCGACGCCCTGCGCGCCTACCGGGGCCCCGGCGTCCTCTACCTCGGCGACCGCCCCGGCGGCCTCTGCGCCGAGCCGTCCTTCTTCGCCGAACTCGCCGCCCACTGGCGCCCGCTGTCCCACTGCCCGCTCACCCTGCGCTGGCTCGGCAACCGCGACGCGGCGACCTTCTTCGTCCGCCGCTGAGCCAGCCCCGGCCGAGCCCACCGGCGAGCCCCGAACCGCAAGGCGGAAACGGCGAGATCCCCCCGAAACGCCGTCGGCCTCCAGGACCCGCTCCGGGTCCTGGAGGCCGACGGCCGGTGCCTCGAATCAGGAGTTTCAGGCGGCGCCGTGGAAGCGCTGCGGCAGCGTCCCCTTCCGCCACAGCTGGTCCAGCCGGTCGAAGAAACCGTCCGAATCAGCCGAGACGACCCTCCGCTCGTCCGGCGTCATCCGGACGAACGGATCGTCGAACGCGAGCCGCTTGGGCTTCACGCCGACCGAGCTGCACATCCGGCGGCACGCGTGGCACCACGTCCGCCAGAACAGCACCGGCCGACCGGCCCGGCTGCCCTCGTAGACGTAGCTGCGCACCGCTTGCTTCCCGCAGGCCGGGCACAGCTTCTCCGACTGGTCGTCGACGAAGCCGGGCTGGCCGGCCAGCTCGCGGATCTCACTGTCGGTGTAGGCCTTCATTCCCGCGCTCCCACTGCTTTCCTTACTTCCTCTTCTTCGTTCTGCGGAGGTACTCGGCGTACCGCTTCTCGGCATAGTTCTCGGCCGCTTCCTCCAGATCGGGCAGGTGCCCGGTCTTGTGATGGTAGAGCTCGTGGAGGATGGTCTTGAGCGCCGTCTCCATGTCCCGCAGGCCCTCCGTGCTGATCTCGATCAGCGGGAGCTCGTTCGGCCCGGTGATCGCGACGCGCAGCGCGTTGCCGCCGCCCTTCCCCCCGAAGGGGCTGTTGCCGAGCGCGATGGAGTTGGGGTGCTCGATCTTCGGGACGTGGACGATGTCGTACCCCTTGACGCTCATCCCGGCCTTGCCGAGCGCGAGGCGCACCGACTTGATGCTGACGCCGGTGCGGGCCGCCGCCGCGGCCTCCGACCCGCCGCCGGCGGCGGCGAGCCGCCCGCGGGTACCGGTACCGGTGCCGCCGACGGCGCGTCGGGTGGCGGTGGCG
>NZ_JBFBDO010000072.1:0-43855 GCF_040683335.1 Kitasatospora sp. NPDC093806 | reverse complement strand
CCGCCCGCCGCGCCGCAGCCATCTGCCGTTCGGCAGATCCGCCGCGGGAAAATTCGTGGCCGTCGGCGCCGATCCGCCCTACCGGACCGGCAGTTCGCAGGCGGTCCGCCAGCCCGTCGGCCGCAGCGGCCCCGCCGCCAGGCTGCCGCCGTGCACGGCGACCCGTTCGGCGAGCGCCACCAGCCCGGTCCCGCCGCTGCCCGGACGACGCCGGAGCAGCCCCCTCACGCCGCGTCCGCTCCCGGGCACACCGCCGCCGGCGTCGCTCACCGACACGAGCACCGCGGCGGCCCCCGATCCGGCGCCACCGGGCCGGACCTCCACCCGGACGACCGCCTCGGCGGCGCCGGCCGCGTGCCGCCGCACATTGGTCAGCGCCTCCAGCACCAGCGCGTACGCGGCGGCCTCCGCCTCCCCCGACAGCAGGCCGACGGCCTCCGGTGCCGCCTCCAGCCGGGCCCGGGTCGCCCCGGACCCGGTGAACCGGCCGACCAGCTCCGGCAGGTCCGCCAGCCCGTACACCCTGGTGGCACCGGTCGCACCCCCACCGCCGCCACCACCGACGGCCACGGCGTCCCCCGGCTCCCGCAGCGCGCCCACCATCGCGTCCATCGAGTCCAGCGCCCGCAGCCCGGACTCCTCCAGCCGGCGCAGCAGCGCGGCCGTCTCCTCCGGCCCCGCGCCCGGCAGTTGGCCGGCCTGGGCCTCCAGCACGATGCCGGTGATCTCGTGCGCGACGAAGTCGTGCAGCCCGCGCGCCACCTCCAGGCGCTGCTCACGCCGGGCCCGGGCCACCGCGCGCTCGCGCCGGGCGTCCAGCGCGCGCAGGTAGAGGCCTGCGCCGAGCACCACGGCCAGCGGCACCACCGAGGACAGCACGGCGACCAGCGAGCCGGTCCAACCCGCGTTCGGCGTCCGGACGGTGAAGCGCAGCGGCACCGCGACCGCCGCCACGACCACCAGCGTCCCGGCCACCCCGGCCCACCGGCCGCGGGCCCGGCGGGCCACCCGTCCGGCCAGCACCACCAGCGCCGCCCACTCGAAGGGCAGCCAGAACGCCGGCAGCCGGTACGGCCCCTGATAACCGAGGTCGAGCAGCAACGAGAGCGCCGCCGCCCCGCCGGCCGCACCCGCGAGCGTCACCCGTCGCCACGGCCACGGCAGGGCGGCCACCAGGGTCACCACGGCGGCCCCGGCGGCGATCAGCAACGCGGCCGCGTGCTCGCCCGAGTGGGCCAGTACGACCGGCACGAGCAGCGACGACGCACCCACCACCGCCAGCACACGGCGGGCCCGCGGAGCACTACGGCTTCCGGACGCGCTCCGGAGGACGGCGGACCGGGACCGGCTCCGGAACCGGTCCCACGATCGATCGGTCATCGGTTCGGCAGGCATGCGCCCGAGCCTAAGGCCCGGACCACCGGGGCACGGTACCGTTCATCCGTACCGGGACGGGCGCCGGCACCAGGGGTGCGGCGCCCGTCGCCACCGCGCCGAGGAGTACCGAACCAAACCGGAGGACCAGCCCGATGCCCGACTACGGTCCGCTCACCGCCGTCGGCCCGTACTTCGCCCTGGACGCGGCCGAGACCCCCGACCAGGGCCCGCCTCCGGGCTTCCGGCCGCTGCGGGAGCTCTACGTCCACGGCCCGGACGGGCTGTTGGCGGACGGGGTCCGCTCGGTGGCCCGCCGGATCGGCACCGCCGAGGCGCGGGTGGCGGCCTCGACCCTGCACCTGGGGCTGGCCGCCCGGTTCTGCTCGGTGCTGCTCGGCTCGGCCGTCCTGCTCGGCGACGTACCGGAGTTGGACCGGGACCGGTCCTGGGTCCGGGTCCCCGCCCAGGGGCCGGTCGACCTCTGGGTGCCGGACCGGCCCTCCTCGGCGACCACGGATCACGGTCCGCTCGCCGACCGCCTCCACCGGGCCCTCCTCGACGGGCCGTTGGCGGAACTGGCGGCGGCCGTCCGCTCCGTCGTGCCGCTCTCCGAAGGGTTGCTCCGGGGCAACACCGCCTCCGCCCTGACCGGCGCCCTGCGGATGCTCGACGCCCACATCGCCCGGGCCGGCGCCGCCCCGGCGGGCGGGCGCGCGTTCGCCCGGACGCTCGTCGCGGACCTCCTCGACCGCGCGCCCCTGACCGGGACCGGCACCCTCAGCGGCGCCTCGTTCCGGCGCAGCAGTTGCTGCCTGTACTACCGCGTCGGCCCGCAGGCGGGCGTCTGCGGCGACTGCTGCTTCACCCGGCCGCCACGCCGCCCGGACGGCGGCCGGCGGAAGGCGACCGCCGCACCCGGCTCACCCTGAACCGGGCGCCGTGGAGCGGTCGTCACAGGCCCGCCTCGCCGACCCGCCCGGCCGCCTTCCGGGCGAGCCCCGGCAGGGCGACCCGCCCGGTACACCAAAGCAGCGCCGCCCCGACGCCGAAACCGGCCGGCGCCTCCGGAAAGAGACGGGCCAGCACGGCTGCGGCCGACCGTTCGGGCAGAGCCCGACCGGACGCCCGCCTGAACCGGCCTCCGTGGAGCGGTCATTGCGCACCGGTCATCGCGAATCCCCTCGCCGACCCGCCCGGTACACCAAAGCAGCGCCGCCCCGGCACCGAAACCGGCCGGCGCCTCCGGGAAGAGGCGGGCCGGCACGGGCACGGCCGGCCGTTCGGGCAGGGCCCGACCGGGCAGCCGCCTGAACCAGCCCCCCTGGAGCGGTCATCGCGAACCCGCCTCGCCGACCCTCCCGTCCCACTGCCACTGCCCGGCCGCCTTCCGGGCGAGCCCCGACAGGGCGACCCGCCCGGTACACCAGAGCAACGTCGCCCCGGCACCGAAGCCGGTCGGCGCGTCCGGGAAGAGGCGGGCCAGCGCGGGTGCGGCCAGCCGTTCGGGCAGGGCCCAGTCGGGCGTCCGGTCGAGGCCGAACGCACCGGCCAAGTCCCAGGTGTGGACGAGGAGTTCGGTGATGCCCATCGCGGCGAAGCCGGGACCGTCCGAGTGGCCCCACGGGTGCCAGGCCCGGGCGTCCGCCGGGGCCTCGCGTACGGCGCCGGCCAGCAGGGCGGCGGCGATCCGGACGCCCTCCAGGCAGTGTTCGACGGGTGCGGCCGGGTCCAGCGAGCCGAACAGCGTGATGTACCGGTCGGTCGGCCGCGCGGTGAGCAGCCCGGCGTAGCCGAGGACGCCGAGGGCGAGGTGGTCGAGGGTGGCCCGGCAGGTCCACTCGCTGCCCTCCGGGCTGCGCGTCCAGTCCGCCCCGGCGGCCTCGGCCAGCAGGGTGGTGGTGACGGCGGCGGTGTCGGTGACCAGGGCGGGCCAGTCCAACGGGCCCGGGACGGACGCCCCGTCCGCGTCCGAGACCGGCGGCGCCGGCGGAACCAGCGGAGCCGTCACTTGCCGATCACCTCCACCAGGCGGGCGTAGCTGTCGGCCCCGTGGCCGGCGGCGATCGCCCGGTCGACCTGGGCGGCGAGCAGTTCGGGCAGCGCGTTGTCGAGGCCGCGGGCGTGGCCGGCGTGCAGCAGGTGGGCCATCGCGGCGCGGTGGACGTCGAGGCTGGCGTCGTCGCCGGGGTAGCGGCCGGTGTCGACCTGGGCCGCGTACCGGGAGACGAAGCCGGTGACCGCGCCGGCCAGCCAGCGGTTGGCGACCGGTGTGAAATCGGCGGCCGGCACGCCGTCGGCGCCGACCAGGGCGGCGGCGTGCAGCCAGCCGCTGAGCGCCGACCACATGAGGCCGAGCAGCGCCGCGTCGTAGAGGCCGGCGACGCCGGCGTCCGGGCCGAGGTCGACGGGGTCGCCCAGCGCGGCGAGGGTGCCGCGGTGCCGGGCTAGCGCGGCCCGGTCGCCGCTGTAGAGCAGCATCGCGTCGGGGCCGCCGATGCCGGGCGGGGTGATCATGATCGCCCCGTCCAGGTAGCCGAGGCCGATTCCGGCGGCCCACTCGGCGAACTCGCGGGCCTGCTCGGGCGAGCCGGAGGTGAGGTTGACCAGCGTCCGCCCGGCCAGCGCGGCCTCGTGGCCGGTCAGCACCTCGCGCAGCGCGGCGTAGTCGAGCACGCAGGCGACGAGCAGCGCGCTCGCCGCGACGGCCTCGCCCGGCGTCGCGGCGGGGACGGCCCCGCGGACGGCCAGCGGCTCGGCCTTGGCCGCGGACCGGTTCCAGACGGTGGTGGGGTGGCCCGCCGTCAGGAAGGCACCGGCCAGCGCGGTGCCCATCGCGCCGAGGCCGAGCACAGTGACGGGCTCGGCGGTCTCGGCGGTCTCGGCGGGTTCGACGGCCTCGGGGGCAGAAGTGTGCGACATCGGAATTTCTCCAGCTCAGACGGTTCGCGGGAAGGGGTCTTGATCGACAAGCCCCACCCTCGCAGCGGGTCGCACACCCCGACAGTGGCAGGATTGCCCTTTGCCGCACCATTCCTGCCAAGCCGTCGCGAGGGGCCTCACCGTGACCGCGTCACCGCCACCCGTCACCCCGTTCGCACCCTCCGCACCCTCCGCGCCGTCCCCGCCCTCCGCGCCCTCCCCGTCGGCCGGCTTCCCCGGCACCGTGGCCATCGCCGTCCTCGACCACGCCGACCTCGCGCTCTGGGACCTCTACGAACTCGGCATGGCCTGCGCGGTGTTCGGCATCCCGCAGCCCGATCTGGCGCCCCGCTGGTACGACCTGCGCCTCTGCACCGAACGGCCCGACCCCGCCGCCCCCGCGACGCCCACCCCCGCAACCGCCGGCCCCGACGGCCCCGGCTTCGGCTTCTCGCTCCGCGCCGCGCACGGCTGGGACGCGCTCGCCGACGCGGACACCGTCATCGTCACCTCGGTTCCGGACGCCTGCGTCACCGGGGACCGGGAGATACCGCCCGCGCTCGTCGCGGAGCTCCGGCGCGCGGCCGCCGCGGGGGCGCGCATGGTCTCGCTCTGCACCGGCGCGTTCGCCCTCGCGGCCGCCGGCCTCCTCGACGGGCGCCGGGCCACCGCGCACTGGTCGCACACCGCCGACCTGGCCGAGCGCCATCCGCTGGTCACCGTGGACGACTCCGTCCTCTACGTCGACGACGGCGACGTGCTCACCAGCGCGGGAGTGGCCGCCGGGCTGGACCTCTGCCTGCACATCGTGCGCCGCGACCTCGGCGCCCAGGTCGCCAACCAGCTCGCCCGGCGCCTGGTCGTGCCCGCGCACCGGCCGGGCGGGCAGGCCCAGTTCGTCGACCTGTCGGTGCCCGTCGCCGACGACGACAGTCTGGCGCCGGTCCTGGAGTGGGCCACCGCCAACCTCGAACGACCGCTCACGGTGGAGGAGTTGGCCCGGCGCGCCCGGATGAGCCCGCGCACCTTCTTCCGCCGGCTCCAGGCCGCCACCGGCACCACCCCGCTCCAGTGGCTGCTGCACCAGCGGCTCGCGCTCGCCCAGTCCCTGCTGGAGGCGACCGAGCTGCCGGTCGAGCAGGTCGGCGAGCGCAGCGGCCTCGGCAGCGCGGCCAACCTCCGCCGGCACTTCACGGCCCGGGTGGGCATCTCCCCCACCGACTACCGGCGCGCGTTCGCCGCCCGCGCCGCCGGCCCCGCCCGCCGCCGGCCTCCCGCCACCCGCTGACCGGACCACGGGGGCCCACCGCACCCACCCCGCCCCACCGCGCCCGGCCCCGACTCGACCGACCCACCGAGCCGGGGCCACCGAGCCGGGGCCGTCCGCCCCGCCTACCGCTCCAGCGTCGCGGCCAACAGGTTCGGGTCGGTCCGGGTGAAGAAGGCCGCGCTCGGCACGTACACCGTGTCGCCGCAGACCGCCACCGAGGTCGGGTTGGAGAGGCCGTCCGCCGCGTCGAGGACGGTGTGGCGGCTGCCGTCCGCGGCGATGTACACGGCCTTGCTGCTCAGGTTGAGCGCCGCGATCAGCTCGTCGCCGACGCCGACGAAGGCGAAGTCGTCCAGGCCGTCGAGGCCGGTGACCTTGGTCTCCACCGGCCCGGCCGCGCCGTCCGCGCCGATCGGGATGCGCAGCAGTGTCCCCCGCTCGGTGTTGCCGACCCAGACGGCGCCGCCGTGCACCTTGAGGCCGTTCGCGCCGAAGGTCATGACGGGCTTGAGCAGGGCGTCGTCCGACCAGACCGCCGGGGCGCCACCGTCCAGCGGCACGACCCGGACCAGGCCGAGCACGGAGTCGGCGGAGTACAGCACGCCCGCGTGCTCGTCGAGCGCGAGGCCGTTGGGCAGGCTGTCCACCGGGAGCGCGGCGATCCGCTGGGGCTCGCCGCCCGGGCAGAGCCGCCAGATGCCGGTGAGGTCCGCGGTGCCGGTGGCGTAGGCGAAGTAGAGGGTGCCGTCGTGGGCGCGGGCCAGGCCGGTCACGACGGGGACGCCGACGCCCGGGGTGGCCGGGTTCGCGGGGACGGGCAGGGTGGCCAGGATGGTGAGGTTCCCGTCGGGGTCGACCCGGCCGACCTGGTGGGAGTAGAGGAAGGTGAGGTCGACCGAGCCGTCGGGCTCCACGGCGATGTTCTCGGGCTGGAGCCCCTGCGCGAAGTCGAAGTGGGCGACGATCCGGGGCTGGGAGAGCGGCGGCGCGACGGCGACGGCCGGGGTGGCGGCGAGCAGCGCCAGGGCGAGGCCGACGGCCGGGGCGGCCCCCAGCGCGCGGGCGAGGCGCGAGCGGCGGAACTGCCGCGACGGACGGGCCGGACGGGACGGACAGGCTGGACGGGCCGGACGGGACGATCGGGACACGGGGGAACTCCTCGCTGGACGGACGGCGTGGGAGGCGCCGGGACGGGGCGACTGCCAGCACAGCACGCCCGGCCCGGCCGCCCCGGTGGCGCCGGGCCGGGCGGCGGACAGGATCCCCCGGTCGGTCCCCCGGCCCCGAGGGGATCAGGCCGCGACGGCCGACTCCTCCAGCTCCTCCTCCGACTCCGACTCCTCCTCCGACTCCGCCTCCGTCGGCGCGGCGCTCACCCGGCCGCGCTTCTCGTACAGCGCCGCGCCCGCCACCAGCACGCCCGCGCCCACCAGCCAGAGCGCGAGCGTCAGCAGGTGCCCGGCGAACCCGGCCCGGGCGTCGAAGTACAGCAGGCTGCGGGCGCCCTCCAGGAAGCCCGCGCCGGTCCAGAAGGAGTGCAGCCCGCCGAAGAAACCGTTCTGCAGGTCCGGCCGGTAGACACCGCCCGAGCTGGTGAAGTTCAGCATCACGAACAGCACCATCATCACCAGCGTGGTCCACCGCTTGAGGAAGGTGTGCAGGCCGATCCCGACCCCGACCACCCCGGCCGAGTAGAGCCAGCCGAGCGCCCAGACGCCGGCCAGGTCGTGGTCGACGACGTGGAACACCGGCCCGGCGGTGACGATCCCGATCACGCTCACCGCGAGCGAGGCCGCCAGTCCGACCAGGACCCGCAGTCGCATGCCCAGCGCCGCCCCGGCCGCGCCGATCACCGCGACGCTCCCGTAGGAGCCGATGCTGAGCGCGACCAGCAGGAAGAACAGGCCCTGGCCGGTGGGGTCGCCCTCGCTCGGGGTGGTGAGGTCGGCGACGGCCAGCGGCACGCCCTGCTGTGCGGTCACCCGCTGGAACACCTTCTCGGCGGCCATCGCCGAGGTGTCCGAGTTGGCCTTGGCGACCAGCAGCTCCGGGTGCTGCCCGTCCGGCAGGAACGCGCCGACCAGCTCGCGGTCGAGCAGCCGCTGCTCGGCGGCCGCGCGGTCGGGCAGCACGGCGACGTCCAGCGCGTCGCCGGCCTTGGCCTGGACCGCCCCGGCGAGCGCGGGCGCCTGCGGGGTGGTCGCGACGACGGCGACCTTCAGGTGGTTGGGCTCGGGCTGGTGGAAGGCGCCCTGGTAGGCGAGCGCCATGCCGAGGCACATCAGCAGCGGGGTCAGCAGGTGGACGGCGAGGTGCTTGAGCGCGTGGCCCGGGGCGGGCGCTGCGGCGGGAGGCTGGGGTGTGCTCATCGGGGGGTCGGTCCGTCCTTCGGTCAGCCGTTCGGCAAAGGATGGCAAATGCAACCATCTGGGTGCAGTCTACAACCAAAGCAGGGGCGGGCCGAAGCCCGCCCCCGGCCTCCCCCCGGCCTCCCCCCGCTCGTCCCCGCCCGCCCCCGACCGTCAGCCCAGCTCGAACACCCCGTACGAGAACCCGTCCGCCCGCAGCTCGCCGTCGACGACCGTCACGCCCTGCACGTCCAGCGCCCGCACCCGGCCGGTACCGCCCGATGCCGACCGGTCGAGCGCCACCACCGCCGGCTCCCGCCGCGGGTTGACCGCCACCAGGTACCGCCCGGCCCGCGTGTACACCAGTGGGTACCCGGCGTGCCGGACCTCGACCGACCCCCGCGCCCCCAGGTCCGGGTGCGCCCGGCGCAGCGCGATCAGCCGCCGGACGGTGTGCAGCAGCGAGGTCGGGTCGGCCCGCTGGGTGGCGACGTCCGGCCGGTGCGGGTCCGGGTCGACCGGCAGGTAGAGCCGGTCCGCCGCCGCCTTCGAGAAGCCCGCGTTCGGGCCGGGTGCCCACTGCATGGGGGTGCGCGAGCCGGCCCGGTTGTAGCGCGGGCCAAGCACGCTGCCCTCGACGTCCGGCAGGCCCGGCAGGTAGCGCATGCCGATCTCGTCGCCGTAGTAAACCGCCGGCAGGGTCGGCCAGGTGAGCAACAGGGCGAAGGCCGGGGCAAGTTGATCGGCGGTGCGCGGGCCGGTGGCGAGCCGGGAGAAGTCGTGGTTGGCGGTCGGGAGCGCGATGTGCCCGGCGCCCTCGGTGAGTTCGGCCGCCGAACGCCAGGCGTCGAGGAACACCTGCGGCGTGCCGCGCCCCTCGGCGTCGAAGTAGCAGGAGCCCTGGTTCCAGTACTCCTCGACCGTCCCGGCGTTGTTGTTCCAGAGCGAGCGCAGCGGCAACCCCTGGTCCGGGCCGCCGAACTGGAGGAAGAAGTCGGCGTGGAAGCCCGCGGCGACGGCGGCGGCCGGGTCGCCCCACTCGGCGAACAGGGCGGCCTGCGGGTGGGTCCGGTCCAGCCAGTCCCGCAGCTCGGTCCAGAGCTTGCCGGTCTCGACGAACCCGGGGTCGTCCTTGACCAGCGAGGACGCCATGTCGACCCGGAAGCCGGCCACGCCGAGGGAGAGCCAGTGGGCCATGATGTCGCGCAGCGCGGCGCGGTTGGCGCGCGGGCCCGCCGCGTCCACCGGCTGGCGCCAGGGCTCGTCCGGACTCTCCCGCGCGTAGCCGAAGTTGAGCGCCGGCTGACAGTCGAAGAAGTTCGGCCGGTACCAGCCCGGGCGGCCGCCCGGGGAGGCCACGAAGCCGTCCACCCGGTGGTCGGACCAGATGTAGCGGTGGTCGGACGGGTCCTCGGCGGCGGCCCGGAACCACGGGTGCCGGTCGGAGGTGTGGCCGGCGACCAGGTCCAGCAGGATCCGGACGCCCTTGCGGCGCGCCGCCTCGACCAGGGCGGCGAGGTCCTCGGCGCTGCCGTAGCGCGGGGCGGGCGCGAGGTAGTCGCTGACGTCGTACCCGGCGTCGCGGAACGGCGAGGCGAAGCACGGGGTGAGCCAGACCGTGTCCACGCCGAGCCAGGAGAGGTGGTCGAGGTGCTCGGTGATGCCCGCGAAGTCGCCGATGCCGTCGCCGTCGGAGTCGGCGAAGGTCTGGGGGTAGATCTGGTAGAGCACGGCGTCGGTCAGCCAGTCGGGGCCGGGGCGGGTCGAGGTCATGGGTGGATCCTCCTGCCGGGTACCGGGGGCTATCGATTCTCGTCGAATCCCGGCCGCCCCAACAGTCCGCCTCGGCCACTCGCGGCGCGGGAGGGGCGCACGGGACGGGTCGGGGCTCCTCCCCGGGCTGCTCCCGGGCGCCCCTCCCGCGCCCCCTCTCCGCCCCCGAACCGCCCCGCCCCACGCCGCCCACTCTCAGCGGGTCGTGCAGGCCTCCGTGAACGCCCTGGCCCGCCGGGTGATCTCCGCCCAGTCGCCGGCCGCGACCGCCTCGGGCGCCACCACGTCCGTCCCGGCGCAGACCGCGAGCGCGCCGTGGGCCAGGAACTCGGCCGCGTTGCCCGCGTTGACACCGCCCGAGGCGACCAGCGGGACGTCCGGGTACGGTCCGCGCAGGTCCTTGAAGTAGCCGGGGCCGAACGCCCGGGCGGGGAAGATCTTGACCGCGGCGGCGCCCAGGTCCACCGCCTGGGCGACCTCGGTCGCGGTGAGCGCGCCGAGCACCACCGGGACCCGGGCGGCGTGCGCGGCCTCCGCCACCTCGGGCCGCAGGCCGGGGGTGACCAGGAACGAGGCCCCGGCGGCGAGGCCGCGCTCGGCCTCCTCGGCGGTGAGTACGGTGCCGACGCCGACCCGGTGGCCGGCCTCCGCGGCCTTCCGCAGATGGGTCGTCACATCCGGTGTGGTGAAGGTGAATTCGGTCCAGGTGATGCCGCCCGCCGCGAGCGCGGCGCAGAGCGCGACGGCGTCCGGTATCCGGGGGGCGCGGACCACCGCGATCACCGGCTCGGCGGCGAGCGCGGCCCGCGCCGCCTCGACGACGGAGGGCTCGTGCACGGGGTTCGACGGGTTCACAGGGTTCAACGGGTTCACAGGGCTCGGGTTCCTCGTTCGGTACGGCGCAGGGCCCGCCCTGGGCGCGCGCCCGTGGTGCGGCCCTGCGCGACGACGGCGGTTCCGTTCACATAGACGTGCTCGATGCCGACGGCGGGCTGCCGCGGCCGGTCGAAGGTGGCGGCGTCCCGGACCCGGTCGGGGTCGAACAGGACCAGGTCGGCGTGGAAGCCGGGGGCGATCCGGCCCCGGCGGTCCAGCCGGAGCCGGGCGGCGGGGCGGCCGGTCATCCGGGCGACCGCCTCCTCCAGCGTCAGCACGCCCGACTCACGGACGTAGCGGGCCAGGTAGCGCGGGAAGGTGCCCCAGGCGCGCGGGTGCGGCCGGGCACCGACGAGCAGGCCGTCGCTGCCGACGGTGTGCGCCCGGTGGCGCATGATCGTCCGCACGTTCTCCTCGTGGCCGACGTGCTGCAGGATGGTGGTGGCCAGCTCGTCCCGGCGCAGCAGGTCGAGGAAGACCTCGGTACCGGTGCGGCCCTGTTCGGCGGCGAGTTCGGCGACGGTCCGGCCGACCGTCCCGGCGAGCTCGGGGGCGCGGACGCCGGAGAGCTGGATGGTGGCCCAGTCGGTGACCACGCCGTGGCAGCCGTCGCTGCCCTTCTCCTCCACCTCGTAGCGGATCCGCTCGCACGCCGCCGGGTCGCCGAGCCTCGTCAGCGTCGCCTGCGGACCGCCCTCCGTGGCCCAACCGGGCAGCAGGGCGGCCAGGGTGGTGGAGCCGGGCAGGTAGGGGTAGCTGTCGAGGGTGAGGTCCACGCCGTCGTCGAGCGCCCGGTCGACGAGGGCGAGCAGCTCGCCGGCCCGGCCCTCGTTGACGCCGAAGTTCATCGTGGCGTGGGTGAGGTGGAGCGGGCAGCCGGACCGCCGGGCGATCTCGACCATCTCCGCGTAGCCCTCCAACGCGCCCGCCCCGTAGGAGCGTTGGTGCGGCGCGTGGAATCCGCCGGCTGCGGCGACCACCCGGCAGAGCTCGACCAGCTCGTCCGTTCCGGCGTACATCCCGGGCGGGTAGGTCAGGCCGCTGGACATCCCGACCGCGCCCTCGGCCAGGCCGCGCGCCAACAGCTCGCGCATCCGGTCGAGTTCGGCGGCGCTCGGCGCGCGGTTGTCCCACCCCATGGCGAGCATCCGCAGCGAGCCGTGCGGCACCAGGTAGCAGGCGTTGACGGCGGGGCCGGTCCGGTCCAGCCGGTCCAGGTAGCCGCCGACGCTCCGCCAGTCCCAGCGGAAGCCCGCCACCTCGTCCCCGTCACCCGGCCCGTCCCCCGGATCGCCGTTCCAGCCGGCGATCTGGCGGCGGAGCGCGGGGAGCGTGGTGTCGTCGACCGGCGCGTAGGAGAGGCCGTCCTGGCCGAGGACCTCGCAGGTCACGCCCTGGGTGACCTTGGCCGGGTGCTCGGGTTCGAGCAGCAGCGCGAGGTCGGAGTGGGCGTGCATGTCGATGAAGCCGGGGGCCAGCACCAGCCCGTCGGCGTCCACCACGCGCACCGCCCCACCGGCCCTCGCCGCACCGCCGAGGCCCGGCGGGCCGATCTCGGCGATCAGCCCGTCGGCGATCCGGACGTCGGCCCGGTACCGCTCGGCACCGGTGCCGTCGACGACCGTGGCGCCCTCGAACACCACGCCCCGCGCGCTCATCAGAAGAACGTCCTGACCAGCCCGGTGACCTTCGGCTCGGCGGCCGAGGCGTCGTCCAGCACCGGGATCAGCGTCCACTTGTCGAAGGCCGTGCACGGGTGCGAGACCCCGAGCCGCAGCACCGCGCCGACCGGGGCGAGGTCGCCCGCGTCGCGCAGGAAGGCGTGCTGGTCGTTGAGCGCGGTGATCCGGGCCGCCGTCCCGGTCAGCTCGGCGCCGCCCCGGACGAGCTGCGGCTCCGGCAGGCCCTCGTCGAACGGCAGGTCGCGCTTGCCCGCGTCCAGCAGCGCCAGCTGCGGCTCCGGCCGGGACACCACCCGGGCCCAGCCGTGCAGCGCCCCGCGCAGCGGCTCGCCGGAGCGGGCGGCCCCCCGGGCGAGCGGCGAGATGCCCCGGTAGAAGCCGTCGTCGTGCGCGAGGTACGCGCCCGAGCGCAGCACCACGAACGCCTCCGGCAGCGCGCCCAACTCCTCGGCCACCAGGTCGAAGTAGGCGCTGCCGCCGGCCGTCACCACCGGCGCCGAACCGTCGGGGTACAGGCCCGCCAGCCGCCCGTGCAGTTCGGCGAGGCAGTGCAGGTAGGAGCGGACGGTGCCGAGGCCGGCCTCGGTCGCGTCGTGCGCCAGCGCGCCCTCGTAGCCGCCGATCCCGGCCAGCCGGAGGGTCGGCGCGCGCCGGACGGCGGCGGCGACCTCGACCGCCTCGTCGACGGTGCGCAGCCCGGTCCGGCCGCCCGGGCCGCCGAGTTCGACCAGCACCTCGACCGGGCGCTCGGCGCCGGCCGCGCGCAGTGCCTCGTCCATCAGCCGGACGCTGTCGGCGGAGTCCACCCAGGAGGTGAACGCGAAGCCGGGGTCGGCGGCCAGTTCGCCGGCCAGCCAGCCGAGGCCGGCCGGGTCGAGCAGGGTGTTGGCGAGCAGCACCCGCTGGACGCCGAAGGCGCGCGCGACCCGGACCTGCGGCAGGTTGGCGAGGGTGATGCCGTGGCTGCCGGCGGCCAGCTGGGCCTGCCAGAGCGCGGGCGCCATGGTGGTCTTGCCGTGCGGGGCGAGCGCGAGGCCGGCGTCGGCGCACCAGCGGGCCATGGTGCGCAGGTTGTGGTCGAGCGCGCCGGCGTCCAGGGTGAGCAGCGGGGTGCCGAGGTCGGCGAGGGCCGGGCCGGTGGCCAGGTAGTCGCGCACGGTCAGGCCCGCGGCGGCGGGTGGCAGTGCCTTGAACCGCCAGTCGAGCACCTCGTCGGCGAGGGCCGCCACCGCGTCGGTGTCGATGCCCGGTGCGGCGCCGCTGCTCGCGAAGGTCTGGTCCACCGTCTTCCTCCATCCGTCGTGTTGCAACATGTGCAACGAGGGTTGCACATGCTGGCAGCACGGTTCTAGCATCGGCGCCGGACGAAGGTCAACGACGGACGAAGGTCGACGACAGCCGTCCTCAGCACGTGGACCACCCCGGATCGCCACCGCCCCCACGCCCCCCGTCCCCACCCGGCCGGCCGCAGCACCCCGAGGAGCCCAGCAGATGCCACGCCAGGACGCCGCCGCGAGCCCGGGCACCCCACCGCTCGGCACCCCGACGGCGCCCCCGTCCGCATCACCGGCGGCCACCCCGCTCCCCGCCGCGCTGCCGACCGCACTCCCCACCGCGCTGCCGACCGCCGTCTGCGTGGGCGAGTCGATGGCCGTACTGCTCCCCGACCGGCCCGGCCCGCTGGAGTCCGTCGAGACCTTCCGGCTGGGGGTGGGCGGCGCCGAGTCCAACGTGGCCGGCGCCCTGGCCGCGCTGGGCGTGCCGAGCGCCTGGATCAGCCGGGTGGGTGACGACGGCTTCGGCCGCCGCCTGCTCGGCGAACTGACCGCCCGCGGGGTGGACGTCTCCGCCGTCGCCGTCGACCCGCACCGGCCCACCGGCCTCTACCTCAAAGAGGTCGGCGGCACCACCGGCGACCGCCACGACCTCGGTCCGGGCCGCAGCCGGCTCCACTACCACCGGCGCGGCTCAGCCGCCGCCGCCCTCTCCCCGGCCCTGCTCGCCGACCCGGCGGCCGCCCGGCTACTGGCCGGCGCCCGGCTGCTGCACCTGTCGGGGATCACCGCCGCCCTCTCGGACGACTGCCTGGCGCTGCTGCGCGCCCTGCTCGCCGAGCGCCGCCCGGGCCGGCTGGTCAGCTTCGACCTCAACTGGCGGCCGGCCCTGTGGCGCGACCGCGACCCGGCGGTGCTGCCGCCGCTGCTGGACGCCGCCGACCTGCTGCTGCTCGGCGCCGACGAGGCCGAGACGGCCTTCGGCACCGGCGACCCGCGCGAACTGCGCCGCCGCTTCCCCTCCCCCGCCACCCTGGTGGTCAAGGACGCCGCCCGGCTGGTGACCGCCGTCGAGCGGGACGGCACGGCGGTCGCCGAACCGGCCCTGGCCGTCGAGGTGGTGGAGGCCACCGGCGCGGGGGACGCCTTCGCCGCCGGCTACCTGGCCGGCACCGTGCGCGGCCTCGACCAGCGGCGCCGGCTGCGACTGGGCCACCTGAGCGCGGCCTGCGCGCTGACCGCCCACGGGGACCAGGCCGAACTGCCGCCCGGACCGGTGGTCGGCGCGCTCCTCGACGCCTCGCCCGCGGCCTGGGCCGCCACCCGGGTCGCGGCGGACGGCATCACCTCCCCCGTGCTGCCCGGCCCCGCCCACCTCACCGCGTCCACCGCGTCCACCGCCCCGGTCCTGGGAACACGAGGAGCCCGATGAGCCAGACCGTCACCCGCGCCCTGCGCCTGCTCGCCGAACTCGGCGAGGGCGAACGCTCCCTGGACCAGCTGGCCGAGGTGCTCGGCGTCCACAAGACGACCGTGCTGCGACTGCTCCAGAGCCTCGAAGCGGAACGGTTCGTCTACCGGGACGCGGCCTACCGCTACCACTTGGGCGCCGGGCTCTTCGCCCTCTCCGGTCTCGCCCTCGAACAGCGCGGCGTCCGCCGGATCGCCGCCCCGCACCTCGCCGAACTGAACGCCGCCACCGGCCAGACCGTGCACCTCGCCGCGTACGAGGGCGGCGAGGTGGTCTACATCGACAAGTACGACTCCCGCCACCCGGTGCGGATGTACTCGCGGATCGGCCTGCGCGCCGCGCTGCACAGCGCCGCGGTCTCCAAGGTGCTGCTGGCCGACCTGCCCGCGCCCGAACGCCGCCGGGTGGTGGCCGAGATCGACTTCACCCCGCACACCCCGCGCACCCTGGCCACGCCCGAGGCGCTGCTCGCCGAGCTGGAGAAGGTCGCCGCCCAGGGGTGGGCGCAGGACCACGCCGAGCACGAGGCCTTCATCAACTGCGTGGCCGCGCCGATCCGGGACGCCAGCGGCCGGGTGGTCGCCGCCGCCTCGATCTCGGTTCCGGACGTCGTCCTCCCGTACGAGCAGGTGCTGGAGCTGCTGCCGCAACTCCTCGCCGTCACCCGGGCGATCTCCGCCGACTGCGGCCGACCCCCGCACCACCCCTGAGCCGACGCCACCGCCCCGACCGTCACCACCCCGACCACCCCGACCACCAGGAAGCGACCACACCCGCATGAGCGACAAGACCGAGATCCGCACAGACGGCGCCCCCGCCCCGGCCTGGATGTTCTCCCAGGGCGTCCGCAAGGGCCCGATCCTCCAGGTCTCCGGCCAGGGCCCGCAGGACCCGGCCACCGGCGAGTACCTCCACCACGGCGACGTGAAGGCGCAGACCCGGCGGACGCTGGAGAACGTCAAGGCGATCGTCGAGGCCGGCGGCGCCACCATCGAGGACGTGGTGATGTTCCGGGTGTACCTCACCAAGCGGGCCGACTTTCCGCTGATGAACGAGGTCTACGCCGAGTTCATCGAGGAGAACGTCAAGCCGGGCGGCGTGAAGCCGTGCCGCACCACGATCTTCGTCGAGCTGCCGCAGGAGCCGATGCTGGTCGAGATCGACGCCCAGGCCGTCATCGGCTGACCGGGCGCACGCCCACCTGCGCGGCGGGGCCCGGACGTTCTCCGTCCGGGCCCCGCCGCCGTCCGCCCCGCCGCTGCCCTCCCGCCGCCGATCGTCTTGCCCTCCGACCGCCGACTCATTAGGTTAGGCTCACCTAACTATCAGCCCGTCGGAGGTCACCGTGAGCCAGAGCGCCGAAATCCCCGAGCCCACCGCCGCCGAACGGATCGGCAGCCTGCTCACCGCGACCTCCTCCGTGGTCATCCGCGCCGGGGGCGAGCAGCACGAACTCGCCACCCCCGTCTCGGTGCACGGCTCCCGACTGCGGCTGCGCGCCCCGCTCGACGCGCCGCTCACCCTCGCCGTCACCCACGAGCAGGACGGCCTCGCCGTCGTCCTCGACCTCACCGACGTCGCCCCGGTGGCCGTCCGCGACCGGGTCCGGGGCCGCCTCACCCTGGCCGGCCGGCTCCGCCTCGCCCACCTCGCCGACGACGGCCTCAGCGTCCACCTCCGGCTGGACGTCGCGCACGCCGTGCTCTCCACCCCGTACGGCACCACCGCGATCACCGGCGCCGACCTCGCGCTCGCCGCCCCCGACCCGCTCGCCCGCTTCGAGGCCGGCCTGCTTACCCACCTCGCCGACGACCACCCGGACGCGCTCGCCGTGCTCACCCGGCTGCTCGACCCGGAACTGCTCGCCACGCACCCCGACGTCCGGCCGCTCGCCCTCGACCGCTACGGCCTGGTGCTCCGCCTCGACCACCCGCACGGCCACCGCGACGTCCGCCTGGTCTTCCTCGAACCGGCCCGCGACGCCGACGAGTTCGGCCACCGGATGCACCAGCTGCTGACCGCCGCCCGACAGGCGCAGCCCGCCCACCGGCTCTGAACCGGCGGACGGGCGACCTTTCCTGACGACTGGTCAGGCAGCGGCGGGCCGCTCCGCCGCGTCCTCCAGGATCACCCGCCCCATCCGGGCGTACCGGTCCGGCCGGCGGTTCTTCATGTAGAGCGCCAGGCCGATCCCGCCCAGGAAGGTGCCGATCACCAGGTACGGGATCAGCCGGAAGAGCAGCGTGTCGGCGGCCGCCCCGGCGGCGGTGTCCTTGTTGATCGCCAGCAGCACCACCACCCCCGCCATCGCCACCCCGCCGATCAGCGGCGCGACCAGCGTCCGGAACCAGTGCCTGGTCTCCGGGTGCCGTCCCTGCACGTGGAAGTAGCCGACCACCGCGAACGAGCAGAGCGTCTGCACGATCAGGATCGCCATCGTCCCGAGCAGCGCCAGCAGGGTGTACAGGTGCACGTACGGGTCCATCCCCGCCAGCAGGAACGCGACCACCAGCAGCACCGCGATCACCGACTGGACCAGCGAGGCGACGTACGGCGAACCGTGCCGCGGGTGGGTGCGTCCGAGCGCCGGGTGGATGAAGCCCTCCCGGCCGATCGCGTACAGGTACCGGGCCGCGCACTGGTGGAAGGCCATCGCACAGGCGAAGGAGCCGGTCACCACCAGCCACTGGAACACCTTCACCGCCCACGCCCCGAGGTGCGCGCCGAGCGGGTCGAAGAACAGACTGTTGCCGTCCTTGCCGGGGACCAGGCCGTTGGCCACGTCCACGGCGTGCTGCACCCCGTTGCCGGAGACGATCATCCAGGAGACGAAGACGTAGAACAGCCCGACCCCGACCACCGAGATCAGCGTCGCCCGCGGCACCACCCGCTTCGGGTCCCGGGACTCCTCGCCGTACATCGCGGTCGACTCGAAGCCGACCCAGGACCAGAAGGCGAAGAACAGCCCGAGTCCGGCGGCCGCCGCCCCCGCCCCGCCGACGCCGCGGAAGGCGTTCAGCGGGTCGAGCGCCTCGCCGACGAGCCCGTCCGGGCCGCCGCCGGTGAACAGCACCGCCAGCGAGACCGCGCTCAGCACGGTGATCTCCAGCACCAGCGCCACCCCGAGCACCCGCGCGGTCAGGTGCAGGTCGAACCAGGCCATCAGCGCGATCGCCACCAGCCCGAACAGCGCGTACCAGCCCCAGGCCAGTTCCAGCCCCAGCTGCGCCGCGACCAGCCCGCGCAGCGAGTACGCGAAGAAGCCGATGATCGAGGCCTCGAAGACGATGTACGCGAGCACCGCCAGCAGCCCCGAGGCCATGCCGGCGACCCGGCCCAGCCCGTGCGAGATGTAGCCGTAGAACGCGCCCGCCGCGGTGATGTGACGGGCCATCGCCACGTAGCCGACCGAGAAGACGGTGAGCACCAGGGTCGCGAAGACGTACGCGGCGGGCGCGCCCGCGCCGTTGCCCTGGCCGACGATGATCGGGAGGTTGCCGGTCATCGCGGTGATCGGCGCCGCGGTGGCGATCGCCATGAAGACCACGCCCACCAACCCGACCGAGTTCGCCTTCAGCCGGTCGACGCCGACTCCGGCCTCCGCAGCCGGATCGACCGCATCCGCTCTCCCTGCTCCCCCACCGACCGCGTCCCCGCTCTGGATGGCCATCCGGTCCCCTTCGCCTGCCGTGACTGTGCCGCCCGCCGGACCGGTCGGGCGTTGACTGCCCGACAGCATCGGGGCGCGGTGATCACGCCCGCAACCGACAGGTCGTCAGGCATCAAGCCCAGGAAGTTGACGCTCTGTTCGGTTGGAAACCGGCCACGTTCGAACGGAAACGGCCGCGAAATGCGGACCCCGGGTCCCCCAGACAACGACAAACGGCCGGCCCGGCTCGCGAGAGGAGGTCTCGCGAACCGGGCCGGCCGGACGGGCGTGTCCCGCGCCCGTCGATCCACTGGAGGTGCGGTCACCACCCGGTCGAGCGGTCACCCGACATGACCATCCCGGGAGGTCGTCTTCGCCCCGCACCCAGCGGTGGCAGTTGAGCCGACCGTACGGTCAAACCGCAGGTCAGACCGCGACGCCGTGCGCCCGGAGGTAGGCGATCGGGTCGACGTCCGAGCCGTACTCCGAGCCGGTGCGGATCTCGAAGTGCAGGTGCGGGCCGGTCACGTTGCCGGTCGCACCGGAGAGGCCGATCTGCTGGCCGGCGGTGACGGTCTGACCGACCGACACGCCGATCGAGGACAGGTGCGCGTACTCGGCGTACTTGCCGTCGGCGAGCTTGATCTCGACCTCGTTGCCGTAGGCGCCGCCGTTGCCGGCCTTCACCACGGTGCCGGCGCCGACGGCGCGCAGCGGGGTGCCGGTGGAGGCGACGAAGTCGACACCGGTGTGGTGACCGGAGGCCCACATCGAGCCGGCCACGCCGTAGGCGGTGCCCATCTTGGGGTTGGCCAGCGGGGCGACGAAGCCGGTGGCGGCGGCGACCGGGGTCGGCGCCGGGGTGGCCGGCTTGGCGATCTGGACGGCCTGGACGGCCTGGGCCGACGGCTTGGCGGCCGGGGCGGCGGGCTTCGCGGCGGGCGCGGCCGGCTTGGTGGCCGGGGCGGCCGGCTTCTCGGCCGGAGCGGCGGGGGCGGCCGGAGCGGCGGGCTTCGCCGCGTCCTGCGAGACCTGCGGCTTCTCGGCCGGGGCGGCCGGAGCAGCCGGAGCGGCGGGCGCGGCCGGAGCAGCCGGCTTCGCGGCCTCGGTGCCGAGCGCGAGCTGCTGACCCGGGTAGATCAGGTTCGGGTCGGCGCCGACGACGGCACGGTTGAAGCCGTACAGGGCCTCCCAGCCACCCTCGACGCTCTTCGCGTCGGCGATCTTCGACAGGGTGTCCCCGCCGATGACCTTGTAGCTCTCGACGGCCGGGGCGGCGATCGGGGTCGCGGCCGGGGCGGCGTCGACGCTGGTGGCGCCGGTCCAGGTGCCGGTCTGCTGCGAGTGGCCGGCGGCCGGGCCCTCGTGGGCCTGGGCGGCGGTGAGGGTGGTGACCAGCGGGAGGGCGAACGCGGCGCCGGTGACGGCGGTGGCGATGCCGATGCGGGCGGCGCGGGGCAGGGCGATACGACGAGCCTGTGCGGGCATGGGAAATGTCCTCTCCGACGCCTGCGAGGTGAGCTGTCGGGTTCGGGCTGGAGTTGCCCGGCCGCATGAAGGCGGCTTCACCCCAAGCCGGACCGCGAATTCCGGTCCGGCGACTTACCTGTGGGTCCCCCGCTCCTGCCGTACAGAGTTCGTTGCGTACCACCGGGCAGCGGCAGGACTAGGCGTTCCACCCGGTGGCCACCCGGGCTGACGCCGGGCGGTCGCTGAACTAAAACCCATCCGTTCGGGTGAAGCAATGTCGATCTCCCGAACCAGGGACCAAAGTCCGGAATGCCGTGACGCTCCGCATGAGAGGCATGCACAGTACGTACACAATCCATTCACTGCGCGCACGTGATCCACTCCCCTCCGCTGATTTCCCCACCAGTACGCACACGATCACTCACGGAAAGGCATCCACCGACACACCCCCGGTGAGCCTTGTCACGTAGCCCCCGGGGGCGGACCATCGGGCGGTGGACACCTCCGAGGCCGGCACCCTGCGGTTGGGCACCGCGCAGGGTCGCCGGGTACTTCTGGCGACGGTGCTCGGCTCCAGCATGGCGATGCTCGACGGGACCGTCGTGAACGTCGCGCTGCCCCGGATCGGCACCGATCTGGGCGCCCAACTCGCCGCCCTGCAATGGACGCTCAACGCCTACCTGCTCACCCTGGCCGGCCTGATCCTGCTCGGCGGAGCACTCGGCGACCGGTACGGACGGCGCCGGGTCTTCCTGCTCGGCGTGGTCTGGTTCGCCGTCGCCTCGGCGGCCTGCGCCGCCGCGCCCACCATCGAGGTGCTGATCGCCGCGCGCGCCGTGCAGGGCATCGGCGGGGCGCTGCTGACCCCGGGGTCGCTGGCGATGCTCCAGGCGGTCTTCCACCCCGACGACCGCTCGGCGGCGGTCGGCCTCTGGTCCGGGCTCGGCGGGGTGTCGGCGGCGGTCGGTCCCTTCCTCGGCGGCTGGCTGGTGGACGGGCCCGGCTGGCGCTGGATCTTCCTGCTGAACGTGCCGCTCGCCGCGCTGGTGCTGGCGGTGGCCGCCCGGCACGTCCCGGAGAGCCGCGACGAGTCCTCGACCGGCCGCTTCGACGTGCTCGGCGCGGTGCTGGCCGCGCTCTCGCTCGGTGCGGTCACCTACGCGCTGACCGCCGCCGGGGACGGCCTCTCCCCCGGGGTCTGGCTGACCGGGGCGGCCGGACTCGCGCTCGGCGTCGCCTTCGTCCTGGTCGAGCGCCGCACCGCGGAGCCGATGCTGCCGCTCGGCCTCTTCTCCTCCCGGCTGTTCACCGCGGTGAACCTGGTCACGCTCGCCGTCTACGCGGCGTTCAGCGGCGTCTTCTTCCTGCTCGTCGTCCAGCTGCAGATCGTCTCCGGCTTCTCCCCGCTGGTCTCCGGGCTGGCCCTGGTGCCGATCACCGTCATCATGCTGGCGCTGTCCGCCCGGGCCGGCCGGCTGGGCAAGCGGATCGGGCCGCGGCTGCCGCTCACCGTCGGCCCGCTGCTCTGCGCGGCGGGCGTGCTGCTGATGCTGCGGATCGGGTCCGGCGCCTCGTACTGGACGGACGTGCTGCCCGCCGTCGCGGTGATGGGCAGCGGGATGGTGCTGCTGGTCGCGCCGCTGACCGCGACCGTGCTGGCGGCGGTGGAGGTCCGGCACGCGGGCATCGCCAGCGGCGTCAACAACGCCGCCGCCCGGGCGGCCGGCCTGCTCGCGGTCGCCGCGCTGCCGGCGCTGGCCGGCCTGAGCGGCGACGCCTACCGGGTGCCGGACGCGGTCGACTCCGCCTTCCGGACCGCGATGCTGATCTGCGCCGGGCTGCTGACGGCCGGCGGGCTGACCGCGCTGGCCACCGTCCGGGGCAACGTCCTGGCCCCGGCGGACCACCCGGTGGCCGAGCCGGACACCCGCTACTCCTGCGGCACCAACGCCCCGCCCCTCGACCCGGGCCACCCGGCCGTCTGACCCACCCCGCCCCACGCCCGCCGACGACGACGAGGGCCCCGCCGCCTCCCGGCAGCGGGGCCCTCGTCACGACCGACGATCCGTCAGAGGATGTCGCCCGGGGCGTACTTGGCGGCCTCGGGGTGGGCGGCCGCGACGGCCTCGATCTGCCGGACGACCTCGGCGACCTGGGCACCGGCCGCACCGGTGAAGGAGAGCCGGTCGGCCAGCAGCGCGTCCAGCGCGGCCCGGTCCAGCGGGATCCGCTCGTCGTCGGCGAGCCGGTCCAGCAGCTCGTTCTCCCGGGCGCCGGCCCGCATCGCGAGCGCGGAGGCGACCGCGTGCTCCTTGATGACCTCGTGCCCGGTCTCCCGGCCGACGCCCGCGCGCACCGCGCCCATCAGCACCTTGGTGGTGGCCAGGAACGGCAGGTAGCGGTCCAGCTCGGCCTCGATCACGGCCGGGAAGGCGCCGAACTCGTCGAGGACGGTCAGGAAGGTCTCCAGCAGGCCGTCGAAGGCGAAGAAGGCGTCCGGCAGCGCGACCCGGCGGACCACCGAGCAGGAGACGTCGCCCTCGTTCCACTGGTCGCCGGCCAGCTCGGCGGTCATCGAGGCGTAACCGCGCAGGATGACGGCCAGGCCGTTGACGCGCTCGCAGGAGCGGGTGTTCATCTTGTGCGGCATCGCGGAGGAGCCGACCTGGCCCTCCTTGAAGCCCTCGGTGACCAGCTCGTGGCCGGCCATCAGGCGGATGGTCTTGGCCAGGCTGGACGGCGCGGCGGACAGCTGGACGAGGGCGGTCAACACCTCGAAGTCCAGCGAGCGCGGGTAGACCTGGCCGACGCTGGTGAGCACGTTCTCGAAGCCGAGGTGCGCGGCGACCCGGCGCTCCAGCTCGGCGAGCTTGTCGGTGTCGCCACCCAGCAGGTCGAGCATGTCCTGGGCGGTGCCGACCGGGCCCTTCACCCCGCGCAGCGGGTAGCGGGCGATCAGCTCCTCCAGGCGGTGGAAGGCGACCAGCAGCTCGTCCGCGACGGTCGCGAAGCGCTTGCCCAGGGTGGTGGCCTGCGCGGCCACGTTGTGCGACCGGCCGGCCATGACCAGCTCGGCGTGGTCGGCGGAGAGCCGGCCCAGGCGGACCAGCACGGCCACCACACGGTCGCGCACGTGCTCCAGCGACTGCCGGATCTGCAGCTGCTCGACGTTCTCGGTCAGGTCCCGGGAGGTCATCCCCTTGTGGATCTGCTCGTGGCCGGCGAGGTCGCTGAACTCCTCGATGCGGGCCTTCACGTCGTGCCGGGTGACCCGCTCACGGGCGGCGATGGAGCCGAGGTCGACCTGGTCGATCACCCGCTCGTAGTCGGCGACGGCGGTGGCGGGCACCTCGACGCCGAGGTCCTGCTGGGCCTTCAGGACGGCGAGCCACAGGTGGCGCTCAAGGACCACCTTGTGCTCGGGGGACCACAGCTGGGCCAGGGTCGCCGAGGCGTACCGGGAGGCCAGGACATTGGGGATCTGGGGCTTCGCGCTCACGCTTCGCAAGCCTAACAGCCGAGGTCAGCCGGAACGCGGCGGCCCCGGGGCCGCCGGCCGCGGCGCCCCGGACCGCGACGCGCAGGACCCCGGAGCCCCATCCCCCCGGCAGCTAGACCGGACGCCCGCTGAGGACCGGGAGGACCTGGACGCAGATCGAGTGCAGGGCGCTGCGCTGCTCGTCGTCCAGGGCCTCGAAGGACTGGTGGGTGCGGTGCATCTCGCCGCGGACCAGGCCCAGGATCTCCCGGCCCTGGTCGCTGATCACCACGATCTTGACCCGGCGGTCGCCCGCCGAGGCCTCCCGGCGGGCGAGGCCCAGGGCCTCCAGCCGGTCGACGATCCCGGTGACGTTGGAGGCGTCACAGCCGAGCCGGCCGGCCAGCGCGCGCATCGGCACCGGCTCCTGGACGGCGCCGAGCGCCTTGGCCTGCGAGGAGGAGAGACCGTGCCGGGCGGCGGCGGCCGCGAAGTCCTGGAAGTACGCGGCGCCGACGGCGGCCAGCGCCTCCATCAACTCGGCGTTGGTCGGTACGGTCGTGGTCGCTGTCGAACCCATGGGGTCAGCGTACGACCCGGTGCTTCAGTAACTCAAGCTTTGAGCACGGCAAGGGTCATCGGTCGGACCGCCGGACCGTCCGCGCCCCGCAGCGGTCAGAGCACCAGCTGGTCGAAGAGCCGCCGCAGCTCGGCCTCCGGGTCCCCGGTCAGCCCGGTGTGCACCGGCCCCGGCTGGACCACCGCGCTGCGCGGCGCGGTCAGCCAGCGGAACCGCTGCCCCGGGCTGTCCGCCGCCGCCGGACCGGCCTGCGGCCCGCCCAGGCACACCGCCTCGATCCCGTGCAGCGCCCGGCGCACCCCGGCCACGTCGGCCACCGGGTCCAGCGCCAGCAGCCGCGCCTGGTCCAGGTGGGTGCGCGCGGCCAGGTGCGAGCTCTGCCGGCAGTACAGCAGCACGCCGACGTTGACGCACTCGCCGCGCTCCACCCGGGGCACCGCCCGGATCACCGCGTACTCGTAGTCGTGCAGCTCGGCGGTCGGCGGCGCCGACCGGAACGGCCCGGTCATGCGGACACCTCCGGCAGCCAGTCGCGCGGACCGGCCAGTCGCTCGGTCAGCTGGGCGCGGTACGCGGCGCGCACCGCCTCGGGCGAGTCGAACCCGGGCTCGTCCGCCAGCCAGACGTCCGGGATCCGCGCCACCGCCTCCCCGATCGCCGCCTCGGCCAGCGGGGCGAGCAGCTTGTCTGCCGCGGCCAGGTCCGGCTCGGCGCGCAGCAGCGCGTGGTCGGAGGCGTCGTACGGGCGGCGGGCCCAGGCGGCCGCGCCGGCCCAGTGGTGGTGGAAGATCAGGCTGGCGCCGTGGTCGATCAGCCGCAGCCCGCCGGTGGCGACCAGCAGGTTGGGGTTGCGCCAGGAGCGGTCGACGTTGCCGATCAGCGCGTCGAACCAGAGCACCTGCCCGGCCAGCCCGGCGTCCACCTCGAAGCAGAGCGGGTCGAAGTTGAGGGCGCCGCTGACGAAGGCCATGCCCAGGTTGAGCCCGCCGCTGGCGCGCATCTGGTCCTGGATCTGCGGGTCCGGCTCGCTGCGGGCCAGCACCGGGTCCAGGTCGACCGTCACCAGCTCGGGCACCGGCAGGCCGAGCCGCCGGCCGAGTTCACCGGCCAGCACCTCCGCGACCAGCGCCTTGCGGCCCTGCGCGGCACCGACCCACTTCAGCGCGTAGAGCCGCCGGTCGTCGGCCTCGACCAGGCCCGGCATCGAGCCGCCTTCTCGCAGTGGGGTCACATAACGGACCGCCGTCACCTCGGGGAGCACGGCCGACAGCCTATCGGGCATATGCACGGGGCGGGTGTCGGTCGCCCCGCTCGGTCGCCCCGCTCCCCCGCTGGGCCGGTCGGCCCCGCTCGCCCGCCCGGGTCGTCCCGGTGGCAGCACCCGGTGCTCCGTGCGAGTGTGGCGGACAGTAGCCAGAGCCCCACCACCATCCGCACCGATACGCCTGCGCCGTGACGGAACGACCTGCACTGTGAGGGACGCACGATGGAACGACCCCGGATCCTGATCGTGGGCGGCGGCTTCGCCGGGCTGGAGTGCGCGCGCCGCCTGGAGCGCAAGCTCTCCCCCGCGGAGGCGGAGATCTCCCTGGTCACCCCGTTCAGCTACCAGCTCTACCTGCCGCTGCTGCCGCACGTGGCGGCCGGCGTGCTCACCCCGCAGTCGGTGGCCGTCTCGCTGCGCCGGACGCTGCGCCGCACCCACATCGTGCCCGGCGGCGCGATCGGCGTGGACCCGCAGTCCAAGGTCTGCGTGGTCCGCAAGATCACCGACGAGGTGGTGGCGCAGCGCTACGACTACCTGGTGCTGGCCCCCGGCAGCGTCACCCGCACCTTCGACATCCCGGGTCTGACGGACTACGCGCGCGGCATGAAGACGCTCGCCGAGGCGACCTACGTCCGCGACCACGTGATCGCCCAACTCGACCTCGCCTCGGCCACCCTGGACCAGAAGGAGCGCGAGTCCCGGCTGCAGTTCGTGGTGGTCGGCGGCGGCTACGCGGGCACCGAGACCGCCGCCTGCCTGCAGCGGCTCACCACGGCGGCCGCCTTCCGCTACCCGCGGCTGGACGCCAAGCAGATCAAGTGGCACCTGATCGACATCGCCCCGAAGCTGATGCCGGAGCTGGGCGACGCCCTGGGCACCGCCGCGCTGGAGGTGCTGCGCGGCCGCGGCATCGAGGTCTCGCTGGGCGTCTCGGTGGCCGAAGTCGGCGCCGAGTCGGTCAAGTTCACCGACGGCCGGGTGCTGCCCTGCCGGACGCTGATCTGGACGGCGGGCGTCGCGGCCAGCCCGCTGATCGGCACCCTGGACGCGGAGACGGTCCGCGGCCGGATCGCGGTGACGGCGGAGATGCGGGTGCCCCAGTTCGAGGGCGTGTTCGCGCTCGGTGACGCCGCCGCCGTGCCGGACCTCGCCAAGGGCGACGGCGCGGTCTGCCCGCCGACCGCCCAGCACTCCGCCCGCCAGGGCCGCGCGGTGGCCGACAACGTCATGGCCGCGCTCCGCAACCAGCCCCTGGAGCCCTACTACCACAAGGACTTGGGCCTGGTGGTGGACCTCGGCGGCAAGGACGCGGTGTCCAAGCCGATCGGCGTGGAGCTGCGCGGGGTGCCGGCCCAGGTGGTGGCCCGCGGCTACCACCTGATGGCGATGCGCACCAACGCCGCCAAGTTCCGGGTCGGCGCCAACTGGCTGCTGAACGCGACCGCCGGCGACGACTTCGTCCGCACCGGCTTCCTGGCCCGCCAGCCCGCCCGGCTGCGCGACTTCGAGTACACCGACGTGTATCTGACGAAGGATCAGGTCAAGGAGCACGCCCAGGCCCTGCTGGCGAAGGGCTGACCGGCCCGGACGGACCGCCGGTGCCCCCTCCTCGGGATCCCCGAGGAGGGGGCACCGGCCGTGTGCCGCGGGCTACTTCGCGGTCAGGTACATCCCGTTCGCGTCCTGCCCGGCGGTGTTGCGGCACGCCCAGTCGCCGCTCGCCTTGCCGAACAGCAGGGTCAGGCAGCGCCCGAGCCCCAGCTGCGCGTAGTAGTTGGGGTGCATCGACTCCTGCACGGTGCCCTGCGAGGTGTTGAGCCCGCCGTCCAGGAACCGCGCCCACTCACTGGTGGTGGCGGACGGGGCGGTGGTCGAGGTGGCCTGCCTGGTCGCCTTCGAGCAGACCTCGCGGCCCTGGAGCATGTCGCTCAGGTCCAGGAACTGTACGCCCTTGGCGGCCGCGACCCCGGCCAGCGACCGGGAGATCTGCGGGACCAGCGAGTCCCGCGCCCAGGTGGCGTCACCGTCCCAGAACGGACAGCCGCCGGTGTCCGAGCGGCTCCAGCCGCTCTCCGGGTAGCGCATCTCGGCGGCGCGCGGGATCGGCGACGGGTAGGACTGCAGCACGATCCGGTAGTCGCCGGCCGCGTACCCGGCGCCCGCCATCACGGCGCGGATCTCGTCCAGCGCCTTGCCGACCCCGGCCATCGCGCCCGCCATCCGGGCGTCCACCGCGGACTGTTGGTCATCGTTGCAGTAGGAGTACCAGATCAGGTAGTCCTTCACACAGGTCTCGATCACATCGCCGAAACCGAGGTCGTTGCCGCCGATCGACAGGGTGATCAGCTTGACGTTGTACTGCCCGGCCACGGCGGCGAGCTGGTCGGCCTGCGGGGCCTCGCCCTTGAGCGACTGGCCGCCGTTGGCGGCGCGGAAGACGTTGGCGGTGACGGCTCCCGAGCAGGCCAGGTTGATCTGGGTCTGGGCCACGGTCGGCGCGCTGCGCACCTCGGCCGTGTCGGAGCGGTCGCAGCCGCTCGCGTAGGTGGTGCCGTAGACCCGGCTCGGGTCGTAGGCGCTGCCGGTCCAGGCCCGGTCGGTACCGGCGCGGTTCCCGCCGGTGACAACGGAGTTGCCCTTCCAGCGGCCGGCCTCGCCGGAGATGTAGCTGTCGCCGAGGGCGACGCTGGCGGTCGGCCCGGCGGGGGCGGCGGCCCGGGCCGGTGCGGCGGTGCCGGCGACCAGCCCGGCCGCGGCCAGGGGCAGTGCGAGGGCGGCGGCGAACAGCCGTCGGCTCCAGGAGGTGGTTCTGCGGGTGATGCTCGAACGGCTTTCGGGCACGGCGGAACTCCTGCGGTCGGTCTCGCCCGTGATGTTTGGGGACGGGGAGACGCGGAGGTGAGGGTGAGCCGCCGGCCGGTGGCGCGAAGAACATGACATGCTCGCGCTTGTTACCGCTAGGTATCTGCAGCGGATTTCTCGCTTTGTTACCGACAGGTTCAGTTCATCGGTTCAACTGATCATCGTTTCAAAGCGATCACACCCCGGCTCCCGACCCGGCGCTCAGACCAACCGCGAGCCGGGGCCGTCCGCCCCCGGCATCGTCCCCAGCACCGCCGCCAGGTCCTCGGCCAGCCGCCGGGCGTCGGCCGGGTCGAGCCCGGTGACGGTGATCCGCAGCCCGGGCGGCGACTGCAGCCGGTACCGCGCGCCGGGCGCCGCGACCCAGCCCCGCTGGACCAGCGCGGCGAGCACGGTGGTCTCGTCCGGCACCGGCACCCAGACGTTCAGCCCGCTCGCCCCGTACGCCGCGACCCCCCGCGCGGCCAGCTCGCCGATCAGCGCCTCCCGGCGCGCCCGGTAGGCTGCCGCCACCCGGTCCGCCGGGGCCGCGTCGGCGCGCCACAGCTCGGCCACCGTGCGCTGGAGCAGATGGCTGACCCAGCCCGCGCCGAGCCGCTGGCGCCCGAGCACCCGCCCGACGGTGTCCCGGTCCCCGACCGCGACCGACAGCCGCAGGTCCGGCCCGTACGCCTTGGCCGCCGAGCGCACCACCGCCCAGTGCGCCGTGGCGGGCCCGACCAGCGACTGGTAGGGCTGGTCGACGATGCCGTGGCCGTGGTCGTCCTCGATCAGCAGCACGTCCGGGTGGCCGGCCAGCACCGCGCGCAGTTCGGCGGCCCGGTCGGCGGTGAGCGCGGCGCCGGTCGGGTTCTGCGCCCGGTTGGTGACGACCAGCGCCCGCACCCCGTCGGCCAGCGCCTCGGCGAGCGCCCCGGGCAGCGGGCCGGCGTCGTCCAGCGGGACCGGCACGGTGCGCAGCCCGAGGGCCGGCAGCAGGTCGAGCAGGCTGCCCCAGCCCGGGTCCTCGACGGCCACGGCGTCGCCCGGGCGCAGCCGGGTGACCAGGATCCGTTCGATGGTGTCCAGCGAGCCGGAGGCGATGGCGATCGGGCCTGCGGGCAGGCCGTCGGCGGCGAAGGCGGCGCCGGCCAGGGCGAGCAGCCCGGGGTCGGCGGCGGGGCGCCCGTACTGGACCGGGTCGCGGCGGGCGGCCTCGGCGGCGGCGGCAAGCGCCGGGGTGAGGTCGGGCAGCTGGGCCGGGTCGGGGTTGCCGTGCGAGAGGTCGCGGGCGTGCGGCGGGACGGGCAGCCGGATCTGGTCGCGCGGGGTGTGGGCGGGGCGCGGACGGATCCGGCTGCCCTTGCGGCCGGCGGTCTCGATCACCCCGCGGTCGCGGAGCAGCCGGTAGGCGGCGGCCACCGTGTTGGGGTTGACGCCGAGTTCGCCGGCGAGCTCGCGCAGCGGGGGCAGCGGCGTCCCGGGGGCGAGCCGCCCGCTGCTGACCCCCTGTTCGACATCGGCCGCGATCTCGCTGGCACGCCGACCGGTGATCCGATAGTCTCCTAGCACAAAACAGAGTATGCACTAGTACATAGAGGTTGTCATGTCGACGATACCGGACGGCGGCACGTCCTACCCCCGCACCGCGCGCACCACGCCGACCCGCTACAAGGATCGCGCGACCTGGGAGCGGGAGGCCATCCACGCCGTCCTCGACGCCACCTACCTCTGCCACCTCGGCTTCGTCGTCGACGGCGCGCCGGTCGTGCTGCCCACCATCCACGCCCGGGTCGGCGACCGCCTCTACGTGCACGGCTCCACCGGCAGCCGGCCGCTGCGCGGCGCCAGGGGCGAGCAGGGGATGCCGGTCTGCATCACCGTCACCCTGGTCGACGCCCTGGTGCTGACCAAGTCGGCGTTCAACCACTCGGTCAACTTCCGCTCGGTGGTGGCCCACGGCACCGCCCACCAGGTCACCGACCCCGAGGAGCTGACCGTCGCGCTGGACGCCCTGGTCGACCAGTGCGTGCCCGGCCGCTCCGCCGAGGTCCGCCCGGCCAACGCCAAGGAACTCGCCGCCACCGCGGTGATCCGCCTCGACCTGGACGAGGTCTCCGCCAAGACCCGCGCCGACCTCGCCGAGGACGAGCCCGAGGACCTCGACCTGCCGTACTGGGCCGGCGTCGTCCCGGTCACCGGCGGCTACGGCACGCCGGTCCCGGACGTCTCCACCACCGTCCCGCTCCCCGCCAACCTGCGCGCCCTCACCGCCGGCCCCGCCGACGCCACCGCCGAGCCGGCGACCGGCCCCGCCGCCGACCGCACCGCCTGAACCGGAGCCCCCGATGCTGATCCGTTCCTGGGACCGCGGCGACGAGGCCGAGTGGCGGGCCTGGCTCGCCGAGGGCCGCGACTTCGGCCTGCTCGCCGCCAACGGCGGGCCGGGCCAGGGCCCCGTCCTCGTCCCCACCCACTTCCTGCTGGACGTCGAGCGCGGCGAGATCCTGCTCCACCTCGCCGCGCCCAACCCGCTGCTGGCCGCCGTCCGGGCCGACCCGGCGGTGACCCTCGCGGTGACCGACGACTACGCCTTCGCCCCCGGCCACTGGCGCGGCGCCCCCGGCACCCCGACCAGCTACTACGCCTCGGTGCAGTTCCACGCCACCGCCGAGATCGTCGAGGACGCGGCCGGCAAGGCGGCGATCCTCAACCGCCAGCTGGCCCACTTCCAGCCGGAGACCCCCGACGTCCGGGTGCGCGCCGGCGAGGGCGCGTTCGGCAAGCTGCTCCCCGGCCTGCGCGGGCTGCGGCTGACGGTCCGCGAGGTCCGCGCCAAGTTCAAGTACGACGACAAGAAGGCGCCGGCCGACCAGTACGCGCTGGCCGACCGCCTCGCCGAGCGCGGCGAGGGCCTGGACGCCGGGGTACGCACCCAGCTGCTGCGCCGCCACGCCCGGCGCACCGCACCGGAACCGGGGCGCGCACCGCGGCCGGCGGACCCGCGCTAGCCGGAGCCGACGGGCGCGCGGCAGCCGGGAGCGGCGCGCGGACCTGACGCGCGCTCACCCGATCGGCCCGCCCACCGGGGCGGATCGCCCACGGCGCTGATCGAATGTGAGGCGAACCCTGCCCCCTCGGCCGTGCGGGCGGGACCGTCCACCCGGGGAGCGCGCGTGTCCAGAACCCAGACCCACCCGGCCGCCGGAGAGGCGCACCTCGGACACGTCGTCTTCATCTCGGCCGCCGCGGCGATGGGCGGCTTCCTGTTCGGCTACGACAGCGCGGTGATCAACGGCGCGGTGACCGGCATCCAGAAGCACTTCGGGGTGGGCAACGGCGAGACCGCCTTCGTGGTCGCCATCGCGCTGCTCGGCTCGGCGGCGGGCGCGGTCGCCGCCGGGCGGCTCGCCGACCACCTGGGCCGGGTCCGCACCATGCTGCTGGCCGCGGGCCTGTTCGCGGTCAGCGGCGTCGGCTCGATGTTCCCGCCGAACATCCAGGTGCTGGCCACCTGGCGGGTGGTCGGCGGGGTGGCGATCGGCATCGCCTCGGTGATCGCGCCGACCTACATCGCCGAGGTCGCCCCGACCGCGTACCGGGGCCGGCTGGCCTCCTTCCAGCAGATGGCGATCGTGCTCGGCATCACCGTCTCCCAGCTGGCCAACTGGGCGCTCAACCAGGCCGCCGGCGGCGAGTCCACCGGCCACCTCGGCGGCGTCCAGGCGTGGCAGTGGATGCTCGGCGTGGAGGCCGTCCCGGCCCTGGTGTACGGGCTGATGGCGCTGGCCATCCCGGAGTCGCCGCGCTACCTGATCGCCGACCGGCGGGAGGAGCAGGCCCGCAAGGTGCTGCGCGAGGTCGAGGGCGAGGACGTCGACCTGGACGCCCGGGTGGCCGAGATCCGCGCCGTGCTGGCCTCGGCGCACAAGCCGCGGCTCAAGGACCTGCTGGGCGGCCGGTTCGGTCTGCTGCCGATCGTCTGGGTCGGCATCGGCGCCTCGGTCTTCCAGCAGTTCGTCGGCATCAACGTGATCTTCTACTACTCCTCCTTCCTCTGGCAGTCGGTCGGCATCAACGAGTCCAACTCGCTGCTGATCAGCCTCTCCACCTCGATCGTCAACGTGGTCGGCACGGTGATCGCGATGTCCCTGGTGGACCGGATCGGCCGCAAGCCGCTGGCCCTGGCCGGCTCGGTCGGGATGGCCGCCGCACTGGCCACCGCCGCCTGGGCGTTCTCCTACCGGCACGGCACCGGCGACACCGCGACCCTGGACGACACCCACGCCACGGTCGCGCTGGTCGCCGCGCACGTCTTCGTGCTCTGCTTCGCCTTCTCCTGGGGCGTGGTGGTCTGGGTGCTGCTCGGCGAGATGTTCCCGAACCGGATCCGCGCGCTGGCCCTGTCGGTCGCCGCCTCCGCCCAGTGGATCGCCAACTGGGCGATCACCGTCAGCTTCCCCGACCTCGCCGACTGGAACCTGTCGGCGACCTACGTCATCTACACCGTCTTCGCGCTGCTCTCCATCCCGTTCGTGGCCCTCTGCATCAAGGAGACCAAGGGCCGCGCCCTCGAAGAGATGGGCTGACCCCCGCGACTCCCCCACCCTGACGCCCCGGCACCCGCCGCCCCCGCACCCGACGCCCCCGCCGCCGCGCCCCGCGGCCCGTCCCCCGAGAGGAAGCCATGCCTGACCAGGGCGGCTCCCGGCAGAACGTCACCTTCCCGAGCAACGGCCGGCAGGCCCACGGCTACCTGGCCCGCCCGCCGCAGGGCGTCGGCCCCGGCCTGGTGGTGATCCAGGAGTGGTGGGGCCTGACCCCGTACCTGGCCGGCGTGGCGGACCGGTTCGCCGCCGAGGGCTTCACCGTCCTCGCGCCGGACCTGTTCGGCGGCGTCACCACCCACGACAGCGCCGAGGGCGCCCGGCTGCGCGCCGAGCTGCCGGACGAGCAGGCGGTCCGGGACCTGCGCGGCGCCGTCGACCTGCTGCTCGGCCTGGAGGGCGTGGTCGGCGACGCGGTCGGGGTGGTCGGCTTCTGCATGGGCGGCGGCTTCGCCCTGCTGCTGGCCGCCGCCGAGGGCGACCGGGTGGCCGCCGCGGTGCCGTTCTACGGTCTGCCGTCCGACCCGGACTTCGAGTACCGGGGCCTGACCGCCCACGTGCTCGGCCACTACGGCGAGGACGACCGCTGGATCCCGATGGCCGCCGTGGACGAGGCGGCGATCCGGATCGGCGAGGCCACCGACGTCCGCCCGGAGATCCACTTCTACCCGGCCGGGCACGCCTTCATGAACGAGGAGGACCTGCTCGGCACCTACGACCCGCTGCAGGCCGAGATCGCCTGGCGGCGCACCCTGGCCTTCCTCTGGGCGCACCTCGGCTGAACCGGGGACACCTCCGGCCCCACCCCACACCACGGTCCGTTTATCGGATGGACACCGGCCACCTGCCCCGGCATAGTCACGGGGTGCAGAGCCCACCCCCACCCCCGCCGACCGGCCGCTTCGCCTGGGCGAGCCGCAACTTCCGGATCCAGACCGCCGCCACCGTGATCAGCGGCCTCGGCAACGCCGGCGCCCCGATCGCCACCGCCTTCGCCATCCTGGACGGCGGCGGCTCCACCGCCGACGTCGGCTACGTCACCGCCGCCCGGCTGCTGCCCACCATCCTGCTCCTGATGATCGGCGGCGCGCTCGCCGACCGGCTGCCGCGCCACCACGTCATGGTCGCCGCCAACCTGTTCAGCGCCGTCTCGCAGGCCGCCCTGGCCGCCGTCGTGCTGGCCGGCGAACCGTCGCTCTGGCAGTTGATGCTGCTCTCGGCCGGCGCCGGCGCCGGCTACGCCTTCTTCTCCCCCGCCTCCGGCGGCATGATCCTGGAGAGCGTCACCCCGGAGCACGCGGCCCGCGCCTTCTCGGTGTACCGGATGGGCCTGAACGGCTCGCAGATCGGCGGCGCCGCGCTCGGCGGCGCGCTGACCGCCGGGCTCGGCCCCGGCTGGGTGCTCGCCCTGGACTCGGTCTGCTTCCTGGCCGCCGCCGCCCTGCGCTTCCTGCTGGAACCGCAGGCTCCCCAGCCGCAGGACCCGACCGCCCCCGCCGCCAAGGGCGGCGGCATGCTGCGCGACCTGCGCGAGGGCTGGCAGGAGTTCGCCTCCCGGCGCTGGCTCTGGGTGATCGTGCTCCAGTTCTCGGTGCTGGTCGCCTGCGTCAGCGCGGTCGAGTCGGTGTACGGGCCGGCCGTCGCCAAGGAACGGCTCGGCGGGGCCCGTGACTGGGGGCTCGCGATGGCGGCCTTCGGCGTCGGCCTGGTCGTCACCGGCCTGCTGATGGCCCGCTGGCAGCCGCGCCGGATCCTGCTGGTCGGCAACTGGGGCGTCTTCCTGTTCGGCGTGCCCGCGCTGGCGCTGGCGGTGGCCGCCCCGCTGCCGGTGCTGGCCTCGGCGATGTTCCTGTCCGGCGTCGGGGTCACCGTCTTCGGCGTCAACTGGATGATCGCGCTGCAGCAGGAGATCCCGGCCGAGGCGTTCTCCCGGGTCGCCGCCTACGACGAGCTCGGCTCGCTCTCACTCGCCCCGCTCGGCACCGCGCTGGCCGGCCCGGCCGCCGACCTGCTCGGCCTCTCCGGCGCGCTCTGGTCCTGCGCGGTGGTCTCCCTGCTGCTCAGCGCCGCCGTGCTGCTGGAACCGCAGGTCCGCCGGCTCGCCCGGCGCCCCGCCGACGCCCCGGCCCCAGCCCTCCCAGCCCCCGCCGCGACCGGCTGAACCGGCTGAACTGACTGGACACGACTGACGTGGCTGACCCGGCGCCCGGACCGCCGCCACCCGCCCCGGCGCCCCCGCGCGCCCCGGTCCGCGCCCTCCGGTGGGCAACCACCGGCGGCCGCGGCTCGTCCGACCAGGTGACGACGCGTGAGACCCGGGGAGCGCCCGAATGCCGAAGCCACTGCTGTTCCTGGACGTCGACGGGGTGCTCAACCCGGTCTGCCCCGGCCCCGGGGACGACTTCGACACCCACACCCTGCTCGGCTACACCGTGCTGCTCTCCACCCGCCACGGCGACTGGCTGCGCGAACTCGCCGAGGTCTACGAACTCACCTGGGCGACCACCTGGGAAGCGGACGCCAACACCCACATCGCCCCGGCGATCGGCCTGCCCGAGCTGCCGGTGGTCCGGTTCGCCGGCTACGTCCCCCAGCCCGGCGATCCGCGCGTCCCGCTGATGGAACTGTTCTCGGCCGCCAAGTGGGCGCCCCTGCTGCGGTACGCGGCCGGCCGGCCGTTCGCCTGGGTCGACGACGTCATCACCCCGCGGCTGCGACGCAACGCGCTCTGGCGCCGGGACCGCCTGCTGCTGCCGATCGACCCCGGCCAGGGCCTCGAACGCCACCACGTGGACCGGCTGCTGGCCCGCCCGCCGCGCCCAAGCGCGGTGTCCTCGCTCAGCCGGTGGGCAGCCAGCTGACGTGCCCGGCCAGCAGCGCGTACCCGACGAACGCCACCGTGTCGATCAGCGCGTGCGCCACCACCAGCGGCATCACCCGCCCCCACCGCCGGTACAGCAGGCAGAACACCGCGCCCATCACGATGTTCCCGACCAGTCCGCCGACCCCCTGGTACAGGTGGTACGAGCCGCGCAGCAGCGAGCTCGCCACCAGCATCGCCGGCCAGGACCAGCCCAGCTGCCCCAGCCGGCGCAGCAGGTAGCCGAGGACGACCACCTCCTCCAGGATCGCGTTCTGCCAGGCCGAGGCGAGCAGCACCGGGATCCGCCACCAGACGTCCGGCAGCCCGGACGGCGCGACCGTCAGGTTGTAGCCGGCCGCCTGCGAGGCCAGGTACAGCGCCAGCCCCGAGCCGCCGATCGCCGCCGCGACGGCCGCGCCCCGGCCGAGGTCGCGAAGCTTCTGCCCGAGGTCGAAGCCGAGCACCCGCAGCGCCACGCCCTCGCGCACCAGCAGGTAGCCGACCAGGACGACCGGCATCAGCCCGCGGCCGATGTAGTAGAGCTGCCAGACCAGGTCGAGCCAGGGCCGGCCGGGCGCGCGCGAGCCGTTCAGGGTGGCGACCTGCTGGCCCAGCTTGAGCGGCTCGGTGAGGGAGCCGGCGAAGCTGATCAGCGCGCCGACGCCGCTCGCCCCGAGGGACAGGCCGAGGACGGTCAGCAGCTCCACCCCGAGCAGCCGGCGGCTCGGCCGCGCGGTCTCCGGGGCGGTCGGGACGGTGCTCACGGGGTGCTCCAGCACGGACGGTGGGCGGGCGGAGCGGTCATCCTGTCACAGGACCGCCGCCCACCCTCCCCCAGGGCGCGCGCTACCCCACCGGCCAGGTGTGCACCGGCTCGCCGCCGCGCGAGTACTCCATGTACCGCCGGGTCATCGCGGCGAGCGCGGCCGGCCGGTCCATCCCGTACTGCTCGCGCAGCCGGTGGAAGGTGGCGCTCTGCCAGGCGGCGCCGTTGGTGCGGCGCAGACAGCGCTGCTCGATGATGCCGAGGTAGCGGTCCCGGTCGGCCGGCTCCACGCCCCACGCGTCCAGCCCCTGGTGGGCCATCGGCAGCAGCTCGTTGAGGACCAGGTCGACCGCGGACACCGTGCCCAGCCCGCCGCCGCGCCCGGCCCGGCCGTGCCGCGGCCACTGGAAGACCGCGTCGACGCCGTACCGGGCGGCCTGCCGGAAGTTCTCGTCGGCCCGCTCGAACGGCAGCCTGGTCCAGATCGGCCGGGACTGCTCGGCCAGCACCCGCACCACGCCGTAGTAGAACGCCGCGTTGGCCAGCGTGTCGGCGACGGTCGGCCCGGCCGGCAGCGCCCGGTTCTCCACCCGCAGGTGCGGCACCCCGCCGCTGACGTCGTAGACCGGCCGGTTCCAGCGGTAGATGGTGCCGTTGTGCAGCCGCATCTCGGCGAGCCGCGGCACCCCGCCGGAGGCCAGCACCTTGGCCGGGTCCTCGTCGTCGCAGATCGGCAGCAGCGCCGGGAAGTACCGCAGGTTCTCCTCGAACAGGTCGTACGCCGAGTCCACCCAGCGCTCGCCGAACCAGGTGATCGGGCGCACGCCCTGCGCCTTGAGCTCCGCCGAACGGGTGTCACAGGCCTGCTGGAAGAGCACCGGCCGGGTCTCCCGCCACAGCTCCCGTCCGAACAGGAACGGCGAGTTGGCGCCGAGCGCCAGCTGCGGCCCGCAGATCGCCTGGGCGGCGTTCCAGACCGAGGAGAACCGCTCGGGGGTGACCTGGAGGTGCAGCTGGAGCGAGGTCGCGGCGGCCTCGGCGACCATGGTGACCGACTCCAGCTGGAGGTGTTCCACCCCCTCGATGTCCAGCGCGATGTCCTCGCCCCGGGCGGCCAGGATCTGGTCGCTGAGCAGGCTGTAGCGCTGGTTGTGGGACATCGAGTCGAGCCCGGTGTGGTCGTGCTCCAGGGTCGGCAGGATGCCCACCATCACGATCCGCGCGCCGGCCTCGCCGGCCCGCCGGTCGGCGTAGCGCAGCCCGGTGTCGATCTCCTCGCGCAGGTCCTCGAAGACATGACCGCGCAGCGGGTGCGGCGCGATGTTGACCTCGATGTTGAACCGGCCGAGCTCGGTCTGGAAGTCGCTGGAGCCGATCGCGGTGAGCACCTGTGCGTTGTTCATCACCGGCAGGCCCTGCTCGTCGGCCAGGTTGAGCTCGATCTCCAGGCCCATCACGGCCCTCGGACGGTCGAAGCGGTCCTCCCGCAGCATCCGGCCGAGCGCGTCCAGGCAGGACTGGAGCTTGCGGCGGTACATCTGCCGGTCCGACAGCTCAGCCCGAGTCGCCACGACCTTCTCGCCCATGGTCCCCTCCTCCTCGGCCGCCCGGCCGAGCGACCGTGCAAGCATCATGCCCACCCCGAAGATCGATACCCGAACGCTTCGAACGGCTTGCATTGCAAGGAAACTGATGCCGTTTCAGCTCATCTGCCGACTTGCCCGGCGCCACCGCCTGTGATAAACAGGTCACCCTGTGCACCTGTTCGAGTAGAATTCGCACTGCGCCACGGCCCGGCCCGCCATCGCCGCGAGACCACCGTCAACGACGACGAAGGCCGCGCCGGCACCGCGATCCTGCCCAACCGGACAAGGCCCAGGTCCCGTCACCGCCGACGCACCACGCCATGCCGGTATGCCGCGCACTCGCACGCCGATCTCGCACGGAGAGGCGACCTTGCCATGACTCTGCAGACCCCCCAGCCCCCGCCCAGTGCCCTGCGCGCGGTCCTCGCCGCGCTCGACTCGGAGACCGCGCTGCGCCAGCCCGCCGCCGCCGCGCTGCGCCATCCGACCGGGCCGCTGCTCCCCGCACATCCGCTGGCCGTCCACGTGCTGGACGGGCCGCGGGCCGACCTCGCCGCCGCCCGGCGGACGGGTTGGCGCTTCCTCGTCAAGGACGGCACCGAGGTGGCCGCCGCGGCCGAGGTGGTGCAGGGGTCCGAGGGGCACACCTTCTCGCACTTCACCGCCGGGCCCTACCTGGACTCGACGGTCCGGGCACTGCGCCAGGCCTGGCAGCTCGCCCAGTCCAGCCGGTCCCGCTGCCAGCCCCGGCTGCTGACCTTCCCGGGCCAGTACGCGACGGCCCTGTGGCTGCACAGCCCGGACGGCGGACCCGGCGGCGACCTGCTGATCCCGCTGGCGCCGGCGCCGCTCGGGGTCACCGCGCACCGCGCCCACCCGGCCGCCGAGCTGCTGCCGGTGCTGGCCCGGACCCCGATCGCGCGCCCGCTGCTGCTCGGCTCCCCCTGATCGCCGGGCCGCGAGCCCCGGAGCCCGGGTCCTGACCTCCGAGCCCTGACCCCCGGCTCCCGAACCGCGAACCCGCGCCGCCCGACCGGCCGCCACCCGGGCGGGTCATCCGGCATGGCCCGAACGGGCCGTCCGCCGGATGACCCGTCCGGTGCCGTTTCCGGCCCCGGACCACCTGAACGGGTGATCTCTACCCGGGGGTTGTGGCGCATGTCACGAAATCGCTGCGCACGCGTCCCCGGATGCCGACACTGGGAACCAGCGTGGAAGGACCTCCTGTCCTACCCACTTGAGCGCCGGACCACACCTGGCCCGGCGCCGGGCAGAATCCGACCACCGCGGCGGCGCCCGACGGTCATCCGCCGGCACCGCGTCACGGGGAGGATCGCAGAGCGAAGCGAGGGTACGCCCATGTGCCAGCACCGTCCTGAGTGTCCGTCGGCCGAGTCCGAGGACCGCGAGGCCGCCGTCCCGGTGGCCTGCCACCCGGAGCAGGGGTGGAGCCTGCTCTGCAACGGCGTCCTGCTGTTCGAGGACACCGGAGAGCTGCTGCCCGACGGCCGGGTGATCGCCCCGCGCCGCCCGGCCGTCAGCGCGGTCTGACCCCCCGCCGAGCGGCGCGCGGCCGCGCACGGGGGACCGACAGCGGGCAGGGCCCCGGCGGGAGATCCGCCGGGGCCCTGCCGTGTCCGCGCTCAGGCGGACGGATGTGCTCAGACGCCGTACTCGTCCAGCGGCGGGCAGGAGCAGACCAGGTTGCGGTCGCCGTACGCGCCGTCGATCCGGCTGACCGGCGGCCAGTACTTGTCCGCCGGGTTCACGCCGGCCGGGAAGACCGCCTCCTGCCGCGAGTAGCCGTGCGCCCAGTCGCCGGCCAGGGTGGCGGCGGTGTGCGGGGCGTTGCGCAGCGGGTTGTCCTCGGCGGCCCACTCGCCCGAGCCGACCTTGTCGATCTCGCCGCGGATCTCGATCATCGCGTCGCAGAAGCGGTCGATCTCGTGCAGGTCCTCGGACTCGGTCGGCTCGATCATCAGCGTGCCGGCCACCGGGAAGGACATGGTCGGGGCATGGAAGCCGTAGTCGATCAGGCGCTTGGCGATGTCGTCCACCGTGACGCCGGTGTCCTTGGTCAGCGGGCGCAGGTCGATGATGCACTCGTGCGCCACCAGGCCGCCGGGGCCGGTGTAGAGCACCGGGAAGTGCGGGGCCAGCCGCTTGGCGATGTAGTTGGCGTTCAGCACCGCGACCTGGGTGGCGCGCTTGAGGCCCTCGCCGCCCATCAGTCGGACGTACGACCAGGAGATCGGCAGGATGCCCGCCGAGCCCCACGGTGCGGCCGAGATCGGGCCGACACCGGTGGCCGGACCGGCCTCCGCCTGCAGCGGGTGGTTCGGCAGGTACGGCGCGAGGTGCGCGCGGACCGCCACCGGGCCGACGCCCGGGCCGCCGCCGCCGTGCGGGATGCAGAAGGTCTTGTGCAGGTTCAGGTGCGAGACGTCCGCACCGAACTTGCCCGGCTTGGCCAGGCCGACCAGCGCGTTCAGGTTGGCGCCGTCGACGTACACCTGGCCGCCGGCCTCGTGCACCAGGCCGCAGATCTCGGTGATCTGGGTCTCGTACACACCGTGGGTGGACGGGTAGGTGACCATCAGCACCGAGAGGCTGTCGCGGTGCTGCTCGATCTTGGCCTTGAGGTCCTCGACGTCGACGTCGCCGTCGACCAGGGTCTTGACCACGACCACGCGCATGCCGGCCATCACCGCGGAGGCGGCGTTGGTGCCGTGCGCCGAGGAGGGGATCAGGCAGACGTCGCGCTGGGTGTCGCCGTTGGCGTGGTGGTAGGCGCGGACGGCCAGCAGGCCGGCCAGCTCGCCCTGGGAACCGGCGTTCGGCTGGATGGAGACCGCGTCGTAGCCGGTCACCTCGACCAGCTGCTGCTCCAGCCCGCGGATCAGGGTGAGGAAGCCCGCGGCCTGGTCGACCGGCGCGAAGGGGTGCAGCTGGCCGAACTCCGGCCAGGTCACCGACTCCATCTCGGTGGTCGCGTTGAGCTTCATGGTGCAGGAGCCCAGCGGGATCATGCCGCGGTCCAGCGCGTAGTCCCGGTCCGACAGGCGGCGCAGGTAGCGCAGCATGGCGGTCTCCGAGCGGTGGCTGTGGAAGACCGGGTGGGTCAGGTACTCGTCCTCGCGCAGCAGCGCGGCGGGCAGCGCGTCGGCGCCCTCCGCCACCTCGACGCCCTCGACGCCGAACGCGGCCCAGACGGCGGCCAGGTGCTCGCGGGTGGTGGTCTCGTCGGCGGAGACCGAGATCCGGTCCGCGCCGTCCTGGTACACGTTGACGCCGTTGGCGCGGGCGGCGGCGGCGATCTCCGCGGCGCGGCCGGGGACGACCGCGGTGACGGTGTCGAAGAACTCGCCGTGCAGCAGCTCGACGCCGCCGGCCTTCAGGCCCTCGGCGAGCGCGGCGGCGTAGCGGTGGGTGCGGCGGGCGATGTCGGCCAGGCCGTCCGGGCCGTGGTAGACGGCGTACATCGAGGCCATCACGGCGAGCAGCACCTGGGCGGTGCAGATGTTGCTGGTGGCCTTCTCGCGGCGGATGTGCTGCTCGCGGGTCTGCAGGGCCAGGCGGTAGGCGCGGTTGCCGTCGGCGTCGACGGAGACGCCGACCAGACGGCCGGGCAGCGAGCGGGCGTACTCGGCGCGCACCGCGAGGTAGCCGGCGTGCGGGCCGCCGAAGCCCATCGGGACGCCGAAGCGCTGCGAGGTGCCGCAGGCGATGTCGGCGCCGAGCGCGCCCGGGGACTTCAGCAGGGTGAGCGCGAGCAGGTCGGCGGCGACCGCGACGATCGCGCCCAGGCCGTGGGCCTGCTCGATCACCGGGGCGAGGTCGCGGACCACACCGGTGGCGCCGGGGTACTGGAGCAGCACGCCGAAGACGCCGCGCTCGGCGATCTCGGCCGGGATGCCCGCGGACAGGTCGGCGACGACGACCTCGACACCGGTCGGCACGGCGCGGGTGTTGATCACCGCGATGGTCTGCGGCAGGGTCTCGGCGTCGACCAGGAAGACACCGCCCTTGACCTTGGTGACGCGGCGGGCCAGGGCCATCGCCTCGGCGGCCGCGGTGCCCTCGTCCAGCAGGGACGAGCCGGAGGTGGGCAGGCCGGTCAGGTCGGCGACCAGGGTCTGGAAGTTGAGCAGCGCCTCCAGGCGGCCCTGCGAGATCTCCGGCTGGTACGGGGTGTAGGCGGTGTACCAGGCCGGGTTCTCCATGACGTTGCGCAGGATCACCGGCGGGGTGAAGGTGCCGTAGTAGCCCAGGCCGATCATCGGCTGGAGCACGGTGTTGCGGCCGGCCAGCTCGCGCAGCTCGGCGAGGACCTCGGCCTCGCTGCGGCCGGCGGGCAGGTCCAGCGCGGTGATCGAGCGGATCGCCTCGGGAACGGCGGCGGTGGCCAGCTCGTCCAGCGAGCCGTAACCGACCTGGGCCAGCATCTTCTCCTGCGCGGCGGCGTCGGGGCCGATGTGCCGGTTCTCGAAGGGGCTGGCCTGTTCGAGCTCGGTGAGGGTCGCGGGGGTGGTGGGGCGTCCCGAGTTCGGCTGGGCGTTCATGGTGGTCGAGGCCTCCTGGTCACGGACCGGCGGGGGTGCGCACGCCGGACTCGCCGCTGCGGACAACAGCGGAGTGACCCGGTCGGACGAACCCGACAGGCCTCCCCCTCTGTCATCGGGACCTGAGAGCTTCGCCCGCACGGGGCGCCGTGGGACGCCCCGCCGGCTTGCACCGTCGGTGAGGATGGTGTCCGCCGGCTCCCTCGCCCGCGGTCCTGCCCTGCTTTCCAGAGTGACCTATCCCACACGGTACGGATGCCTGAGAGATTCCGGGGAGGAGTTGCTCCTTCGGCGCCCCGACCAGCGGTTTCCGCTGCCGAGGACTCTCCCGAGCGGGCTCGGCGGTCGCGCCCAGGGTACCAGCGGGAGGCCCGCCGATCACGGGTGCGTCAGGTCACTCGACCGCTTCACCCGTGACCGGACCGGCGCCCCGGACGGCGCAACTTCGGGCTCGACCGGCCCAGTACCGCTCCCGGGCGTCCGGTTCATGGCATTTCATATGAAGTGGCCGACCGGACGGACGGTCCGGCCGCCGTCCGGTGGGAGTTCCGTTGGGGGTTCCGCAGGATCACACAGGGATCAGCGCACGGGAGGAAAGAGTGCAGACCGATATCGACCCCCGGGACCTCATCGGCCACAAGGCGGTCGACCGAAACGGGGACAAGATCGGCACCATCGACGAGGTGTACCTGGACGACGCCACCGGCCGGCCCGAGTGGGCCGCCGTCCGGACCGGCATCTTCGGCCGGGACGCCTTCGTCCCCCTGACCACGAGCGAGTTCTCCGGTGAGGAGCTGCGGGTGCCGTACGACAAGTCGCTGGTGAAGGACTCACCGGACTTCGGCGTGGGCCAGCACCTGTCGCCCGCCCAGGAGCTCCAGCTCTACCGCTACTACGGGCTGGACACCCCGGCGGACGGCCACCCCTCGGCGGGGGACGGCTCCGGGTCCGAGCCCGCCGACCTCGACTTCGGCACCACCGCCAACAGCGTCACCGGCACCACCGGCACGGCCCCGCCGAACGGCACCGGCAGCGCCGACGGCACCGCGAACGGCGTCACCAACGGCGGCAACGGCGTCACCGGCCCCCTCAACGGCACGACCCACGGCGCCGGCAACGGCACCACCAACGGCAACGGCACCGCCCACGCCGCCCCGCACGGTGTCGCGATCGGCGCCGCCCTGGCCGGGACGGCC